>JAEUQQ010000751.1 GCA_016789685.1 Acidobacteriota bacterium
CGCTCAAGTACGGTCCGCGCGGTGAGCGCGTGATCACGGGCATCGAGCGCGTGAGCCGTCCGGGCCGCCGGGTGTATTCCGGCCGCGCCGACGTGCCCGTCGTGCTCGGGGGCCTGGGCACCAGCATCCTGACCACGCCGCGTGGCGTGATGACGGGCAAAGACGCCGTCATGCAGGGTGTGGGCGGCGAGATCCTCTGCAACGTCTGGTGACGACATGTCGCGTATTGGTAAGAAACCGATTCCCGTGCCACAAGGCGTGACGGTCACCGTCCAGGAGACGGCGGTCGCGGTCAAGGGGCCCAAGGGCGCCATGACCCAGGCCCTGCCTCCCGGCGTGCGCCTCGAGTTCGACAAGGACACCAAGGAGCTCACGGCCCTGATTCCCGACCTGCCGGGGATGGGCAAGTTCCATGGGCTCGCCCGGTCGCTCGTGGCCAACGCGGTGGTGGGCGTGACCGAAGGCTACAAGCGCGAACTCGACATCGTCGGCGTGGGCTACCGCGCCGAGGTCAAGGGGCGCGAGGTGCACTTCGCGCTGGGGTATTCGCACCCGGTGGTGTTCCCGATTCCGCAGGGGATCGAGGTTGCCGTCGAGAAGCAGACGCACGTGACCGTGACCGGCATCGACAAGCAGCTCGTCGGCCAGGTCTCGGCCAACATCCGCCGCCTGCGCAAGCCCGATCCGTACAAGCAGAAGGGCGTGCGCTACACGGGTGAAGTGCTGAAGAAGAAGGCCGGCAAGACCGGCGCGAAGTAGTCGCGCCGACGTCGAGGGTCGCTATGAAGATCGAGACGAAGAAGGATCGCCGCGCGCGCATTCACCTGCGGCAGCGGAAGCGGGTCAAGGGCACGGCCGATCGGCCGCGGCTGTCGGTGTTCCGCAGCGAGACGCACGTCTACGCCCAGGTCATCGACGACCTGTCGGGACGCACGCTCGTGTCGGCCAGCAGCGTCGAGCCCGCCGTCAAGGCGCAGCTCGCCGACGCGGCCCGCGGCAACAACGTGGGTGGCGCGAAGCTGGTGGGGAAGATCGTGGCGGAGCGGGCCAAGGAGCAGGGCATCACGCAGGTGGTGTTCGACCGCGGCGGGTTCCTGTATCACGGGCGCGTCCGGGCGATGGCAGAAGCCGCCCGCGAGGCCGGACTCAAGTTCTGACGTTTGGGCCGGACGTTTTCCGGCCGGACACGAGAGACACATGTACGATTCGCGCGAAAAGATCGACGCGTCGCAGCTCGACCTCAAGGACACGGTGGTGTCGATCAACCGTGTCACCAAGGTCGTCAAGGGCGGCAAGAACCTGAGCTTCAGCGCGCTGGTGATCGTGGGCGACGGCCACGGGCACGTCGGCTTCGGCGTCGGCAAGGCCAAGGAAGTGCCGTCGGCCATCAAGAAGGGCATCGAAGCCGCGAAGAAGTCGCTGGTGCGCGTGCCCATGCAGGGCACGACGATCCCGCACCCCATCACCGGCAAGTACGGCGCGGGCAGCGTGCTGCTCAAGCCGGCCCCGGAAGGGACGGGCATCATCGCGGGCGGCGCGGTGCGCGCGGTCGTCGAGGCGGCAGGCATCCAGAACGTGCTGACCAAGTCGCTCGGGTCGCAGAACCCGCACAACGTCGTGCGCGCCACCATCACTGGCCTGACGCAGCTCAAGGACCCGGTCCACGTGGCCCGGCTGCGCGGCAAGGCAATCGAGGAGCTGGCCGGCGCCAGCGCGTCGTAGGCAGGAAGCACATGGCCAAGCAACAGGCGACCGGCGCGGGCAAGCGCCTCAAGGTGACGCTGGTGCGCAGCGTCATCGGCTACGAGAAGTCGCAGCGTGAGACCGTGATCGGTCTCGGGCTCCGGCGCATCGGGCACAGTGTCGAGGTCGTGGACCATCCGGCGATGCGCGGGATGATCCACAAGGTCCGCCACCTCGTGCAGGTGGAGGAGTAACGGCAATGGATCTCAGCAATCTCCGTCCGCCAGACGGCTCGACGTTCTCGAAGAAGCGCGTCGGACGCGGCCAGGGATCGGGCAACGGCAAGACGGCGGGGCGCGGCCACAAGGGCGCGCAGTCGCGGTCGGGCTACAAGCAGAAGCGCGGCTTCGAGGGCGGCCAGATGCCGTTGCATCGCCGCACGCCGAAGCGCGGATTCCACAACCCGTTCCGCATCGAGTACGCGGTGGTGAACCTCGACCAGCTCAGCGAGCGGTTCGAGGCCGGCGCCACGGTGACCATCGACGACCTGTTTGCGTCGGGCCTCGTCCCGAAGGCGATGCCGGTCAAGGTGCTGGGCCGTGGCGATGCCACGAAAAAGCTGTCGGTGCAGGCCCACAAGTTCAGCGCGTCGGCGGTCCAGAAGATCGAGGCGGCTGGCGGGTCGGTGACGACGTTGACCGAGGCCGCGCAGGCCTGAGCCAAAGATGCTCGAGTCTCTGAAGAACATCTTCGCCGTTCCCGAACTCCGCAACCGGGTGTTGTTCACACTCGGGTTGCTGGCGGTGTATCGGATCGGAAACCACCTGCCCGTCCCGGGCGTGAACACCGAGGCCCTGGCCCTGCTCGCCGAGCAGACCAAGAACTCGATGTTCGGCCTGTACGACATGTTCACGGGCGGCAACCTGTCACGGGTGACGATCTTCGCGCTGGGCATCATGCCCTACATCAGCTCGTCGATCATCCTGCAGCTGCTGACCGTGGTGTGGCCGTACCTCGAGCGGCTCTCGAAGGAAGGGGAGCTGGGCCGGCGCAAGATCACGCAGTACACGCGCTACGGCACCATCCTGCTGAGCGTGGTGCAGGCCCTGGCCATCGCCGCGTTCCTCGAATCGCAGACGAACATCGCCGGCGGCCTGCCCCTGGTCTTCAACCCGGGCTGGGCCTTCAAGCTGATGACCGTGCTGACGCTGACCACCGGCACGTGCTTCATCATGTGGCTCGGCGAGCAGATCACCGAGCGCGGGATCGGCAACGGCATGTCGCTGATCATCTACGCCGGCATCGTGGTCGGCCTGCCGCGCGCGGTCTTCAGCACCCTCGACCAGTTGCGCACGGGCCAGATGGGGCCGCTGCGCCTGCTGATCCTCGTGGCGCTGATGGTCCTGGTGATCGCGGCCATCGTGTTCATCGAGCGCGGCCATCGCCGCGTGACCGTGCAGTATGCGAAGCGCGTCGTCGGGCGGCGGATGTATGGCGGGTCGAGCACGCACATCCCGCTCAAGGTGAACACGTCGGGTGTCATCCCGGTGATCTTCGCCTCGTCGCTGCTGGCCATTCCGGCCACGCTGCAGGGCATGTTCTCGCCCGACTCGTGGTTCCAGAACGTGGTGACGCAGGTGTCGTACGGCATGCCGCTGTACAACCTGCTCTACATCGCGGGCATCATCTTCTTCGCGTACTTCTACACGGCCATCGTGTTCAATCCCGACGATGTCGCCGAGAACATGCGGAAGTACGGCGGCTTCGTGCCTGGCATCCGCCCGGGCAAGAAGACGGCAGAGTACATCGACACGATCCTGGCGCGGATCACGCTGGTCGGGGCCGTGTACCTGGCCATGGTGGCGATCCTGCCGGAGTTCCTGATCACCGGCTTCAAGGTGGCGCCGATTCCGTTCATCGGTGAACGCCTCGACGCCATCCTGCCGCGGTTCATCACCGAAGGCCTGAACGTGACGTTCTACTTCGGCGGCACGTCGCTGCTGATCATCGTGGGCGTCGCGATGGACACGGTGCAGCAGGTGGAGTCGCAGTTGATCATGAGGCATTACGACGGCTTCATGAAGAAGACGCGGATTCGCGGCCGTCGTGGCTGACGCACGGCGGCTCTCGAACGCCTCGCGGATGGTGGTAGGCAACTGATGGTGGTGTGCAAGTCGCCGGCCGAGATCGAGAAGATGCTGGGGGCCAACGAACTGGTCGCCGACATCCTCGAGACGCTCGCGGCGATGGTCGCACCGGGCGTGACGACGGCCGACCTCGACGCCGAGGCCGAGAAGCTGGCCCGGGCGGCGGGTGCGGCGCCGGCGTTCAAGAACTACCGGGGGTATCCCGCGACGTTGTGCACCTCGATCAACGACCAGGTGGTGCACGGGATCCCGTCGGCGAAGTCCGTGTTGCGCGACGGCGACATCGTGTCGATCGACATGGGCGTGAAGATGCACGGCTTCTACGGCGACTCGGCGGTGACGGTGCCCGTGGGTCGGGTGTCGGAGTCGACGACGCGATTGCTCGAGGTGACGAAGGCGTCGCTCGAGGCGGGCATCGCGGCGGTGGGCGTTGACGGGCGGGTGTCTGACATCGGGCATGCCGTCCAGGCGTATGTCGAGGCGCGCGGGTTCAGCGTGGTGCGCGAGTTCGTCGGACACGGGATCGGGGCGGCCCTGCACGAGGAGCCCCAGGTGCCGAACTACGGCGAGCGCGGGCGCGGGACGCGGCTGCGGGTCGGGATGGTCCTCGCGATCGAGCCCATGGTGAACATGGGGCGTCCCGAGGTGAAGGTACTGCGCGACGGGTGGACGGCCGTGACGAAAGACGGCAGCCTCTCGGCGCACTTCGAGCACACGGTGGCGGTGACCGCCGACGGTCCGCGGATCCTGACGGTCCCGCGGTCGAGACGAGGTGTGACGCAGGCCGCCCTGTAGGGGCGCATCATGGTGCGCCCTGCCGCGGTGGCGGCGGACGGGAAGATGGCCAAGCGTGGGGCGGTAGGCGTCGAGGGCGAAGTCACGGCGCTGCTGCCGCACGGCCTGGTGCGGATACGGGTGGCGGCGGGGCACGAGGTCGTGGCGCACCCCGATGCGGGACGGCAGCGCAATTTCGTGCGCGTCCTGGTGGGTGATCGGGTGCGGGTCGAATTGTCGCCGCGGGATCCCGGGCGCGGACGGATTGTCCGGCGCGTGGCAGACGGCGAGTGAGGCAGCGATGAAGGTCAGAGCGTCGGTGAAGCGCATTTGCGACAAGTGCAAGGTCGTGCGGCGCCGTGGGGTGGTCCGCGTGATTTGCACGAATCAGAAGCACAAGCAGCGACAGGGATAGCGACATGGCACGTATCGCAGGCGTGGATCTCCCGCGCACGAAGCGGGTGGAGATCGGACTGACCTACATTTTCGGGATTGGCCGGAAGCGCGCGACAGACATTCTGACCGCCGCCGACGTGAGCCCCGACATCCGCGTGAAGGACCTCACCGAAGACGACGTGCGCAAGATCAGCCGCGTCATCGAAGAGGGCGGCAGCGTGGAAGGCGACCTCCGCAAGGAAGTGTCGCTGCATATCAAGCGGCTGATGGAAATCGGCTGCTACCGGGGGATGCGGCATCGCCGCAGCCTGCCGATGCACGGACAGCGGACGCGCACGAACGCCCGCACGCGCAAGGGCCCGCGCAAGGGCGCGGTCGCCAAGAAGAAGACGGTGTAACCGATGGCCAAGGCAGAAGCTCAGGGCGCCGAACAGAAAGCCGGCAAGAAGAAGGTCTTCAAGAAGCGCGGCGAGAAGCGCGTCGTGCACCATGGCGTCGCGCACATCCACGCGTCGTTCAACAACACGGTGATCACGATTGCCGATGCCGAGGGCAACGTGATTTCGTGGTCGAGCGCCGGTGCGATCGGGTTCAAGGGCTCGCGCAAGGGCACGCCGTTCGCCGCGACCCAGGCTGCCATGGCCGCGGGCAACGCCGCAAAGACGGTGGGCCTGCGGTCGGTCGAGGTGAAGGTCAAGGGGCCTGGCGCCGGCCGCGAAAGCGCCGTGCGTGCCCTGTCGACCGTCGGCATCGACGTGAAGTCGATTCGCGACATCACGCCGATCCCGCACAACGGCTGCCGGCCGTCGAAGCGGCGCCGCGTCTAGCAATCGCACTATCCCCGCGTCGTCGGCCGGGCGCCGATGCTGCGGGGGCCTGTCCCGAGCGAGCGCACCGCGGGCGCGCGAGTCGAGGGGCCACGATGCCGTGGCGGCTGGTGCCGCCACTTGGAAGTGAAGCGAGTCGAAGGGTTTCGAGATGGCACGATACGTCGGTCCCGTCTGCCGCCTGTGCCGGCGCGAGGGGATGAAGCTGTTCCTCAAGGGTGAGCGCTGCTACACCGAGAAGTGCGCGATCGAGAAGCGGAACCTGCCGCCTGGGCAGCATGGCAAGGCGCGCAAGGCGAAGCTGGCGGGCTACGGCCTGCAGCTGCGCGAGAAGCAGAAGGTCAAGCGCATCTACGGCGTGCTCGAGAACCAGTTCCGCCGGTACTTCGAGCAGGCCGAGCGCACGCGGGGTATCACCGGCGTGACGCTGCTGCAGCTGCTCGAGCGGCGCCTCGACAACGTCTGCTACCGCCTGGGCTTCGGCACGTCGCGGTCGCAGGCACGGCAGCTGGTGCGCCACGGTCACTTCCTCGTGAACGGCAAGAAGGTCGACATCCCGTCGTTCTCGGTGAAGATGGGCGATGTGGTGACCGTCAAGGCCGGGAGCGTGAAGAACACGACCATCCAGCACGCGATGGAAGAGGTCAAGGGCCGCGGGGTTCCCGAGTGGCTCGATCTCGACGCTGCCAGGACGGCCGGCACCATCAAGTCGCTGCCCACGCGCGAGCAGATCAATCTGCCCGTGCAGGAACAGCTCATCGTCGAGCTCTACTCGAAGTAGGTGACCGCCGGCTCCGGCCGGCGCGCCACCAGGCGTTTCGACGAAAGGACAGGAATCGATGCTCTGGAAGAGCCTGCAGCTCCCGGATCGACTGGATCCCGATCAAGGATCCGCATCCAACACGTTCGGCCGCTTCGTCGCCCAGCCCCTCGAGAAGGGGTTCGGGACGACGGTGGGGAACTCGCTGCGGCGGGTGCTGCTCTCCTCGATCGAGGGGGCGGCGGTGGTTGCCGTCAAGATCGAAGGCGTGGAACACGAGTTCTCGCCCATTCCCGGCGTGGTCGAGGATGTGACCGACATCATCCTCAACCTCAAGCAGGTGCCCATGAAGCTCGAGGGCGACGAGTTCGAGCGCACCGTGAGCCTGCGCGTGTCGAAGCCGGGGCTGGTGACGGCCAAGGACATCGACGCGCCGACCGGGCTGGTGATTCTCGATCCTGACGCGCCGATCGCGACGGTGGCCTCGCACGGCAAGCTCCACATGGAGCTGAAGATCAAGCGCGGCCGCGGCTACGTGCCCGCCGAGCGCAACGTCGAGGACGGCTGGAGCATCGGCTGGATCCCGATGGACTCGGTGCACTCGCCGGTCAAGCGCGTGAAGTACGAGGTCGATGCGGCGCGTGTCGGCCAGGCGACCGACTACGACAAGCTGACCCTCGAGGTCCACACCAACGGCGCCATCTCGCCGCAGGAAGCCCTCGCCGAGGCGGCACGCACCGTGCGCAAGTTCTTCGAGGTGTTCATCGACGCCGATGAAGACGAAGACGACGACGACGACGTCGAGATTTACCAGCCGACGGTCGCGAAGATGCCGGTGACCAACGAGAACCTCGACAAGAGCGTCGAGGAACTCGAGCTGTCGGTCCGCTCGTACAACTGCCTCAAGAACGCGAACATCCGCACGATTCGCGAGCTGGTGCAGAAGTCCGAGACCGAGATGCTCAAGACCAAGAACTTCGGTCGCAAGTCGCTGAACGAGATCAAGGAAATCCTGGCGCAGATGGGCCTGACGCTCGGGATGCGCCTCGACCAGACGGCCAACGACTGATTCGGAACGAGTGACGGAAAGCCATGCGGCATCGAGTAGCTAATCGGAAACTGGGGCGAACCACCGAACATCGGATCGCCCTGCTCAGGAACCAGGCCACCAACCTGCTCCGCCACGAGCGCATCGAGACGACGCTTCCCAAGGCCAAGGAACTGCGGCCGTTCGTCGAGAAGATCATCACGATCGCCAGGGACGGCGCCGCCGAACCTGCGCGCAGCGTGGAGCGCCTCAACGCGAAGCGGGCGGTCGCGCGCGACATCCAGGACACGAAGGTCGTCGAAAAGCTGTTCGACACCATCGCGCCCAGGTTCTCGGCGCGTCCGGGCGGCTACACGCGCATCCTCAAGCTCGGATTCCGCCGCGGTGACGCGGCCGACATCGCGCAGATCGAACTCGTCGGCAGCGAATACAACCCTGCCCTCGAAACCGAGACGCCCGACGCCGCCCAGGAAGCCCCGAAGCCCAAGGGCGTGCGGTCTCGCCTCGCCGCGGCGGCCAAGCGCCTGCGCGGCGAAGGCAAGCCCGATGCGGCGCCAAAGGCCAGCACCACGGCCAAGGCTCCCGCGCGTCGTCGCGCGACCAAGAAGACCGACGCGTAGCGCCACCGCAGGGGCGCATCAGGATGCGCCCCCGCCTGAACCACCGTGAGGGCCACGAGCCCCCACCATCGACCGAACCACCGCAGGGGCGCATCATGATGCGCCCCTACGTGTGTACGGTGTCTGGTGCGGCCTATTCGTCTTCTTCGACCGCGTCGCCCTTCTCGGACTTGTGCTGCGCGATGATCTTCGTCTGCAGGAACGCCGGCACTTCCTCGTAGTGCGAATACTCCATCTGGTACGACCCGCGGCCGCCAGTCGATGACGTCAGCGTCTGCTCGTAGGTGAGCATCTCCGACATCGGCACCTGCGCACGGATGACCGTGTTCGAGCCTCGCGAATCCATTCCCGCGATTCGTCCACGGCGGCTGTTGAGGTCGCCCATCAGGTCGCCGGCGTACTCGCTCGGCGCGTACACCTCGACGTTCATCACGGGCTCGAGCAGCGTCGGCCGGCACCGCGTCATCGCATCGCGGAACGCCAGGCGGCCCGCCATCTTGAACGACAACTCGTTGGAATCGACGGCGTGGAACGAGCCGTCGAACAAGGTGACGCGGAAGTCGACCATCGGGAAGCCCGCCAGGTAGCCGCGCGTGCGCGTCTCCTGGATGCCCTTTTCGACGGCCGGGATGTACTGCCGCGGGATCGAGCCCCCGAAGATGTCGTCGACGAACTCGAAGTCCGACCCGCGCGGGAGCGGCTCGACGCGGATCTTGCAGTCGCCGAACTGGCCGTGTCCGCCCGTCTGCTTCTTGTGGCGGCCATGCGCCTCGGTGCTCCCGCTGATCGTCTCGCGGTAGGCGATCCGCGGCAGCTTGAGCGCCACCTCGACGCCGAAGCGCCGCTTCATCTTGGCGACCGTCACCTCGATGTGCAGCTGTCCCTGGCCGCTGAGCAGGAGTTCACCGGTCTGCGGGTCGCGGGCGTAGCGGATGGTCGGGTCTTCTTCCTGCAGCCGGTGCAGGGCCTGGCTGATCTTGTCTTCGTCGCCGCGGCTCTTGGGCTCGATGGCGTACGCGAGCAACGGCTCGGCGAACGCGATCGGCGGGAAGGTGACCTTCGACGACTTGTCGGCCAGCGTGTCGTTGGTCTGCGTGTCCTTCAGCTTGGCGACCGCTCCGAGGTCACCCGCCAGGATCTCTGGCACGTGCGTCTGCTGCTTGCCCTGCACGGTGAGCAGGTGCCCGAGGCGCTCCTGGGTGTCCTTGGTGAGGTTGTGGACGTTGCTGTCGCTCTTGAGCGTGCCGGTGACGACGCGGAACAGGGTGATGCGCCCGGCGAACGGGTCGGCCACCGTCTTCCACACGAACGCCTCGTATGAGTCGCCGGCGTGCGGGAGGACGGTCGTGGGTTCGCCCGTGGCGCGCACGACGGCCGGGTACGGCCGCTCGGCGGGCGACGGGCAGTAGGCGACGAGCGCGTCCATCAGGGGCTGGATGCCGATGTTCGACGCCCCCGACGTGGGAATCAGCGGGAAGATCTTGCCCGCGATGAACGAGACGCGCAGTCCGCGCTCGAGTTCCTCCTGCGTCAGCGTGCCCTCTTCGAAGAACCGCTCCATGAGCGCGTCGTCGGCTTCGGCGACGAGCTCGATCAACTGTTCGCGCGCGGCCTGCGCCGCCTCGGCGTGAGCCGCCGGAATCGCGCCTTCGAGGAACTTGCCACTGCCGTCGGCCTGGAAGGTATAGGCCTTGTTGCCGACGAGATCGATGAGGCCGGAGAATGACTTCTCTTCGCCGAGGGGCAGGCAGATCGGGACGACGGTGCGGCCGAAGGCGCCGCGCAACGACTCCAGGGTGCGCTCGAGGCTGGCGCGCTCGCGGTCGATGCGATTCAAGGCGATGAAACGCGGCAGGCCGAACTCGGCGGCGATGGCCCAGACCTTCTCGGTCTGCACCTCGACGCCCGAGACGGCATCGACGACGACGAGCGCCGTGTCGCAGACGCGCATGGCGGCACGGGCATCGCTCAGGAAGTTGGCGAAGCCTGGCGTGTCGATCAGGTTGATCTTGGATTTGTTCCACTCGGCGAACGCGAGGCTCGACGAGAGCGTATGCTTGCGGGCGATTTCTTCGTCGTCGTAGTCGGTGACGGTCGTGCCGTCATCGACGCGGCCGAGCCGGGTGACGGCTCCGGCGTCGAACAGGATGGCTGAAACCAGTTGCGTCTTGCCAGCACCGCCGTGTCCGACCACGGCGACGTTTCTGATGCCAGCTGCGTCGTAGACCTTCATACCCGGTACCCTCCGAATCGGCGACTCGTCGCATTGACCTTCGGCGGCCGCGGAGCAGGACGCGCTGCCCCGGGGAGGCACCGCATCGCGACGGCCAATGCTATCAGACCCGAGCGCTTCGCGCGGCGGGGAACTGACGCTGCGCCGCCGCGCTGCGCGTACAGGCTTAACCCCGAGGGCTTCGCGCGGCGGGGGGACTGACGCTGGTCCGCCGCGCTGCGCGTACA
>JAEUQQ010000760.1 GCA_016789685.1 Acidobacteriota bacterium
TCGCCGATTCACACGCCGGGCGACGGCGACACGATCTTCTCGCTCGCCACCGGCAAGTGGGAGGGTGACGTGAACCTCTCGCTGATCGGCTCGCTGGCGGCAGAGGCGATGGCCGACGCCATCGTGCGCGCGGTGACGCAGACCGAGAGCGTGGCCGGCGTACCGTCGGCACGCGAGATGGGCACGGTGCCGGCGAAGTGGCGCTGAGCACGCCTCCGGGAGCGGCCGCACTCTTCCCGGAGTGATTCACCCGCGCCAGAGCGTCGGGTGGGGGTGAGCCGTTCAGCGCACCATTGCGCGCACGCGTTCGATGGGCAAGGCTTCCACGGTTACGCCGTTGCCCGTCAGCGTCTGCGCCTTGAGCAGCGAGTTGGCGACGGCTTCTTCCGTGGCCTCGAGGACGGCCTCGAAGAGCGGCGAGAGCGCCTCGGTCGGCAGCACCGTGCGTACCGCCGGCGCGGTGGCACCATGCGGTGCGCGCACGGTCGTGGCCGTCGAGAAGGCAATCGCGAAGTCGCCGCTGCCGTTCGAGAACGACGATCCCGTCCGCGCGAGGCCGAAGATCGCGCGGGCGGCGAGGCGCTCGAGATCGCGGGCGGTCAACGGCGCGTCGGTCGCCACGACGACCATGCACGATCCGTCGGCAGGCACGTCATCGGCGGGAGCCCCAGGCGCAGGGCGCGCCTCGGCGACGACGCGGTGCGCGGCGGGTGCGAGGGCATTCGCGCGCCGCGCCGCGAAGGGATGCTGCCCCAGCGCCTCGCCAATCGCGAGCCCGTCGAGCATCAGTACGCCGCCATAGTTGCTCTGCACCAGCACGCCCACCGTGTAGCCACCCGCGCCGGCGGGCACCACGCGCGAACTCGTGCCGATGCCGCCCTTCCACCCGAAGGCGACCGTGCCCGTCCCCGCACCCACGTTGCCTTCGGCCACCGGACCCGAGGTCGCCTGGCCGATGGCGCGCTGTACGTCGCCTGCCGTGACGTGCATGCCGCGGATGTCATTGAGGCGGCCGTCGTTGGTCTCGCCGACGAGCGCATTGACCGAACGTACCTCCTCGTTGCCGGGCTGCGCCAGCGTGTGCCTGACGACACCCTCGATCCCGGCCGCGACGGCGAGCGTGTTGGTCAGGACGATGGGCGTCTCGATCGTCCCGAGTTCGGCAACCTGCGTCGAGCCGGCGAGCTTGCCGAAGGCGTTGCCGACGAACACGGCACCCGCCACCTTGTCGCGAAACACGTTCCCGCCGTGCGGGACGATGGCCGTGACGCCGGTGCGGATGCGGTCGCCTTCGATCAGGGTGACGTGGCCGACACGGACGTCCGCGACATCAGTGATGGCGTTCAGCGGACCCGTGGGCAGCACGCCCGGCGTGATGCCGACGTCGCGTGCGCGCGGGCGGACCTCCTGGGCGGCAAGTGGCCCGGCAGAGGCCACGACGAGGGCGAGGGCGCCGGTGATGGCGACGAGGCGGCGGATGCGGGCCTGGACCATGGATGCGGATTGTAGTCGCCTGCGGAGCAGGGCGCTGCGCCCGGTGGGGCATCGCCGGCGTCACGCGGGTGGCCGGCCGCGCCGCGCGGTCGTGCCGGTTTCGTCATAGAATCGACCCTCGGCCTCGCGTACGTCGCGGGGCACGTGTCGCGTCCGCGGTTCCCAGCCCCGCGCGCACGCATGTGGAGGGGGGATGGCCGTCCTCCGGCCGTACCCATTTGGCGCCCTCGTTCGCCGCGCCCTGCGCGAGCTCGACGAGCAGCAATCCCTGTTCGACTTGCCGGTGGCTCGCGGGTTCCTCGGAGACCCCGCCATCGACCTCTCGGTGTCGGTGCACGGGCACCGCGCGTCGAGCCCCTACGGGCCCGCGGCTGGTCCGCAGTCGCAGCTGGCCCAGAACATCGCCCTGGCCTGGCTCGGCGGGGCGCGGGTGATCGAGCTGAAGACCGTCCAGGTCATCGACCGCCTCACGATCCTGCGCCCGTGCATCGACATGCAGACCGTCGGCTACAACGTCGAGTGGTCGCAGGAACTGACCCTCGACGAATCGCTCGTCGAGTACGTCAAGGCGTCGATGCTGCTCGAGATCCTGGTCGCGAGCGGGCGGCTCGCGTTGGCGCCGGGATTCGCCGCCACCGTCTTCGACATGAGCGTGGGGTACGACCTGGCCGGCATCCGCAGCGAGACCGTGCAGGCGTTCATCCGCGGCCTTGGCGATGCGACCACGATCGTCGACCGCCTCCGCCGCGAGATTCCCGACGAGTACCGCGCGTTCCGCGACCTGCCGTTCGCCACGCGCATCTCTGACACGCTCACGCTGAGCACGTTCCACGGGTGCCCGCCCGACGAGATCGCGCGCATGGTCGATCACCTGCTGCGCGTCAACGGGCTGCACTGCGTCGTCAAGCTCAACCCGACGTTGCTCGGCGCCACCGAGACGCGCCGGCTGCTGCACGACGTGCTCGGGTACCACGAGCTGCGCGTGCCCGACGCCGCCTTTGCGGCCGACACGACGTGGACGCAGATGCGCGACTTCGTCGGGCGCCTCGGCGAGACGGCCCGTGGGCTGGGCCGCGGGTTCGGCGTCAAGTTCACCAACACGCTCGTCGTCGAGAATCACCGCGACTTCTTCCCGGCCAGCGCGCGCGAGATGTACCTGTCGGGCCAGCCCCTGCACGTGCTCGCGATGTCCCTGGTGGGGCGCTTCCGCCGCGAGTTCGGCGACGAGGTCCCGATCTCGTTCTCGGCGGGGATCGATCGCCACAACTTCGCCGATGCGGTGGCGCTCGGGCTCGTACCCGTGACCGTGTGTTCGGACCTGCTCAAGACGCGCGGATACGCCCGCGCGCAGGGCTACTTCGCAAGCCTCGTCGAGCGGATGCGCGCGGTGGGCGCCACGACGATCGATGGCTTCGTGACGGCGACCGCCGGCCTGCCGCCCGGGCGCGAGGGCGAGGCGCGGGTGCGCAACACCGAGGCGTACGTGTCACGGATCGCGGCCGACGGCCGGTACAGCCGCGAGGGCACGAAGGCCGTGCCGCGGAAGATCGGCCGTCACCTGCAGCTGTTCGACTGCATCACGTGTGACAAGTGCGTGCCGGTGTGCCCCAACGACGCGAACTTCACGTTCACGATCCCGGCCATGGCGCTGCCCATCGAGCGCGTCGCGTGGGATGGCACCGCCTGGCGAGCCACGACCACCGGCACGCTGCAGATCACCGAGCGTCACCAGATCGGGAACTTCGCCGATTTCTGCAACGACTGCGGTAACTGCGACGTGTTCTGTCCCGAGGACGGCGGGCCCTACGTCCTCAAGCCGCGCGTGTTCGGCAGCGTCGAGGCCTGGGACGCCGACGCGCCCCGCGACGGGTTCCACCTGGCGGGCACGACCGCGTCGTGCCAGATCCACGGGCGTTTCCAGGGACGCGAGTTCGTGCTCGTCACGCACCGCGACCAGGTCAGCTACCGTGGCGAGGGATTCGATGTCGTGTTCGAGCGCGATCAGTGCCTCGAGACGCTCCGCGGCACGGCGCAGGTCGAGGTCGACCTGACCTATGCCCGCATCATGGACTGGCTGCGCGTCGCGTTGCTCGACGCGCGCGCCGTCACCTACATCACGTGCCTCGACGAGGCCGTGGACGTGACCCCGCGCGCGGATCGCCGCCGCGCGCCCCATCGCGATGCCGAGGGCATCGCCTGAAGAGGAGACCCCGACGTGACCACGAACGACACCACCCGCGAGGCCGTTGCCGCACTCGCCGATCGCTACACGCCCGCCATGGTCGCGTTCCTGCGCGAGATGATCGCCATCCCGTCTGAGAGCGCCGAGGAACGGAACGTCATCGAGCGCGCGCGCGCCGAGATGCTGGCTCTCGGCTTCGACGAGGTGAAGATCGACGGGCTCGGCAACCTGCTCGGGCGCGTCGGCAGCGGCGAGACGATCATCGCGCTCGACGGCCACCTCGACACCGTGGGCGTGGGCGACCTCTCGACGTGGACGCGCGACCCCTACCAGGGCGAGCTGAAGGACGGCATCGTCTACGGGCGAGGCGCGGGCGACCAGGAGGCGGGCATTGCCGCCGCGGTCTACGGCGCGAAGATCGCGAAGGACCTCGGCCTGCTCGACGGCGTGCAGCTGTGGGTGACGGCGACCGTCATGGAAGAGGACTGCGACGGCCTGTGCTGGCAGTACATCCTGCGCGAGAAGGTGCTGACGCCGCACGCCGTGGTCATCACCGAGCCGACGAACCTGGGTGTCTACCGCGGCCACCGCGGGCGGATGGAGATGGAAGTCAGGACGCAGGGTCGATCGGCGCACGGCTCGATGCCCGACCGCGGCGTCAACGCCGTCTACAAGATGGGGCCGATCATCGCCGACATCGAGCGCCTGAACCGGCAGCTCGGCGAGAAGGTCGATCCCTTCCTCGGCGCGGGGTCGGTGACGATCGCCGAGGTGCGGTCGACCTCGCCGTCGCTGTGTGCCGTCGCCGACAGCTGCACGATTCACCTCGATCGCCGCCTGACGCGCGGCGACACGATGGAGTCGGCGGTCGCCGAGGTCGAGGCGCTCGAGAGCGTCAGGGCAGCCGGTGCGACGGTCACCGTGCTCGACTACGCGCGCGTGGCCTACACCGGGCTGACGTATCCCACGAAGAAGTACTACCCGACGTGGGTGCTC
>JAEUQQ010000040.1 GCA_016789685.1 Acidobacteriota bacterium
TGAGCCTGTGATGGAGCGTATGCCTCGCGCGACCCTCGGGTTTAAGCCTGTGATGGAGCGCATGCCTCGCGCGACCCCCGGGTTTAAGCCTGTAATGGAGCGCATGCCTCGCGCGACCCACGGGTTTGAGCCTGTAATGGAGCGCCTGCCTCGCGCGACCCTCGGGTTTGAGCCTGTGATGGAGCGCATGCCTCGCGCGACCCTCCGATCTACATCCTCTCGCCGATCGCGGCGTAGTCGAGGTGCGTGAACATCAGGGAGTTCAGCAGGGCCACGTTCCGGTTGAACGTCTCGACCAGGGCATCGTCACCCGGCAGGGGTTGCAGCTTGTCGCGCTCGGGATAGGGGGCGCGGTAGTCGACCCGCACGCGCTGGAAGCCGCTGGCCTGCAGGAAGTACGACAACGTGTCGGGGTGAATCGGCCGCACGTGCGTCAGGTCGCGGATGTAGCTGCTGAAGAACGCGAACCAGCAGGCGGGGTTGATGGTCTCGAGCACAATGCGTCCGCCGGGACGCAGCTTGTGGTACGCCACATCGAGCACGGCCAGCAGGTAGTCGGGCTGCAGGTGCTCGACGACCTGTGCCGCGAAAATGCCGCCGAGTGAGCCGTCGGGCAGCGAGCGCAGGTAGCCGAGGGCGTCGCCCTCGGCCACGTCGAGGCCCTTGGCGCGGCAGACCTCGACCATCTCGTGATTGAGGTCGAGCCCGCGGGCCGACACGCCGCTGGCGTGCAGCAGGCCGATGAACTCGCCGCGCCCGCAGCCGATGTCGAGTACGTCGGCGGCGCCGGCAAACACCGGGAGGTACGACTCGAGCCGCGCCCGGATGTCAGCCTGCGACCCGCGGAAACGTTCCTCGAATCCGACGTACTTGTACGAGTCGATCGACGACGCGGCCGCTTGCTGGAACCCAACCGAAGCCGCCGGTGATCCCCCCGCGCCCTCCACACCCTGGGTCGCCGAAGCCGCCGGTGATCCCCCCGGCGCAGGCGCCGAGCGTTCAAGCTCCCGCTTCACTGCCAGGTGCGTCTGGGTGACCACGGCCAGCGACGACCGCAGTTCCTCGAACGACGCCTGCAGGCGCGCGACGTGCGCCTCGTAGCGCTGTTCGCGCGCGGTCATCGACTCCCAGCGCTTGGCCAGTTCGTCGCCGACGCCGCTGACCGCCGCCCCCAGGCCGACGGTCCGGTGGTCGATCCAGTCGATGAACTCGCGGTTGTCTTCGTCGATGCGGGCGGCGAGGCCCGCGAACTCGTAGTCCTTTGTGTCGACGTACGGGGTGAGTTGCTGCAGGAACACGACCAGGTGCGACTGGAACGCCAGCAGTGCGCGCGTCTGATCGCCGACCAGTGCAATGGTGCTGGCGATCGATGCGCGCACCGCGCGCTGCGGCGCAATGTTGCGGTTGATGTGATCGACCAGCTGGCTGTTGAACGCCTGCTGTTTCGACAGCGCGTCGCGCACGGCCCCGCCCACGTACGGCGCCAGCAGTGTCCACAGCCGCGCCGCCAGGCGCCCCGTCCAGCCAGATGGCGCGTGGGCGAGCGGCGTGCCCTCGATCACCTCCCACGAGGTGTTGAGCGGCGTCACCTGGTGCTCGTCGGGGCCCGGGGGCGGGTGGGGCAGGTCGGGTTCGCGCCCGATGGCGGCGTCGAGCGCGGTCAGCGCCGCGTTGTAGGCCCGGTCGGCCGCGTCGCGCTCGGCCTTGAGCCGGGCCAGATCGGCCGGAGAGACGGTGCGCGCAATCATCCGGCTGGCGAAGGTATCACACTGGCTTCGCCGTGCCGATAAGGGGGCCGAGCGATTCGTGGCGTCCTCATTCCAGTGGTCGGCATTCCGCGGGCGTGCACGGGTCAGGGTGCTCGGCGGCCTCCTCGTTCTCGTCGCAGCCCTGGCCTACGGCACGTGGGCGACCAGTCGCCTCGGCCACCGCGGCGCCGAGCGCGCGACGTTCGACCAGCCGATCGTGCGCGCAGCCGCCCGCATGGTCAGGCCACCCGACCGCCTGCCGCACATCGAACCCCGCACGTCGGTCGAAGTCGAGTTGCTGGCCATCGCCCGGGATCAGCAGGACATCCTGTTCGGGCTCACGCTGCTGCTGCTGCGCCTCATCGCCACCGCCACGGTCGCGGGCGTCGGGATGGTGCTGCTCACCGCCGGATCCACCGAGTGGGAGATCGACAGCCGGGTCATGCGCCAGGCGGGCGAGGCCCAGGCACCGAGGCCCTGACGGGCTGGGACGGCCGCGTGCGCCCGGCCAGCCGCGTGCCGTGTCAGAAGGGCCGTGGCACGCCGATGTGCGCACTGATGCGCGCGACGACGTCCGTGCCATCGCGGTCGAGGTGCACCGGCCGTGGCCGCGACACGCGCGGTGTCGTGGCGATCGCGGCCAGTGCCGCCTCGTAGCCGTCGCGCATCGCCTCGAGGGTGTGGTGGCGCTGCCAGTGCGCGTGGGCGTTGGCCGCCAACGCGTGACGCAACTCCGTGTCTCGCGCCAGGCGCACCATGGCCAGGCCGAGCGAGTGCTCTTCGTCGAGGACGTCGATGGCGACCGTGACGGCGTGGCGCCACGTCGGCGGCGACGAGACCGCCCCGGCGTCGCGCCGCGTGTGCTGCGGCAGCCACGTGCGTGGGTCGAGCGACGGCACGTCGCTGTTGTGGACGAGGTCGGTGGTGACGGTGGCCAGCCCCGCGGCAAGGCATCGCAGCCACGACGCCGACGATTCGCCAGACGATGGCCACCGCAGGCACAACGCGACGTCGAGACGTGAGAGCCAGGCCGCCACCTCGGCGTCGTCGACATAGCCGGTGATCGTGACGTGGTCGGTGAGTCCCAGCGCGGCGATCTCGGCAGCCACGTCGTAGTGCGCGGCGACCTCGCCCACGAGCACGAGACGGCTCGGGCGCATCGACGGCCGCACGGCCGCGAACGTCCGCAGGATCTGCGGAATCCGCTTCTCGGGCGTCACCAGGCCGAACGTCCCGAAGACGAGGGCATCCGCGGGCAGGGCCATCATCCCGGCGCCTGCGCGGTCGGCGTCACCCGGCGCCATCGGTATGTCCTCCGCCCGGGCCTCTCCTGGACAAACGTGACCACGGGGCTGGGCCGGAGGGCGAGTCGAAGGAGCCTGCCCTGAGCGAGCCGCCTCCATGACCGGGCGAGTCGAAGGAGCCTGCCCTGAGCGAGCCTCCTCCATGACAGGGCGAGTCGAAGGGGTCGAAGGGACCCCCATCGGGATGTGCCGGACCTGGCAGTCGGGGTGCTCGGCCCGGAGCAGTTCTGCGAGCGGCAGGCTGTGCACGGCGACGAGGGCGGCCTGCTCGATGACGAGCCGCCGCATGGGCCAGAGAAAGTACGGCGAACCCTGCAGGCCGTTCACCACGAACTCGGGGAGGTCGCGAGGCGCCTCCGGGTGATTGGCGGCGAACTCGGCCCGGTAGTCGTCGCGGCGGCCGTGCCTGAGCAGCGCGCGGGCGCGGGCGTGGTGGAGCTGGCCGTCGTGCAGGACGACGAGGCCTGGGTATCGGACCAGGGCCGGCCACATGTAGTCGTGGCAGGGCGCGTTGCCGAGCTGGTAGACCACACCGTCATAGGGGTGACGGAGGTGCCGACGCTGGAACTCCCACAAATCAACGACATCGACGAGGGGATGGGGACGTTCGGCGGTGGTGCCCGGGGCGGTCACCACGTCGATCGCATGCTTGGGCGCGAGCAGCGGGAGGAGCTCGGCGCTGTAGGCCGAGATGCCCGATCGTTGGGGTGGCAGAGGGGTGAACCAGGCAAGGCGCATGCGAAAGCCGTTGTGCTAGCATAGCGCCCGTTCGCGCAGCAGTTTGCGCAAAACTATCCGTGTGCGAATCGGGCAAGCGGCGGCCCTCATCCGCCGCGCCGGTTTGTTGCCATTGCGCCCTCCCATCCCGGTACCGGCAGAAGCGTCTGCCGTGGTCGGCGGGGCGCCGCGTGAGAGTGGGAGTTCATGGACGGCTGGCTGCCCATCATCGTGATGATTCTGCTCGGCGCGGCGTTTGCCGGCGCCGGCGTGCTTGCGTCGCAGTTCCTCGGGCCGAAGAACCCCACGCCCGAGAAGCTGGCGCCGTACGAGTGCGGCGTGCCGCCGGTGGGCGATGCGCGCGAGCGCATGTCGGTGAAGTTCTACCTCGTGGCGATGATCTTCCTGCTGTTCGACATCGAAGTGGCGTTCCTCTACCCGTGGGCGCTGGCGTTGCGGCAGCTCGGGTGGGTGGGGTACTTCCAGATTCTCGTGTTCTTCGCCCTCCTGCTCTCCGGGTTCATCTACGTGTGGCGCAAGGGCGTGCTCGACTGGGGCAGCGAGGAACGCATCTGACCCCGGACGTTGGCCGTCGCTTCCAGGTTTCGACGAACGATTGACGCGCTCGGCGCGAGGACATAGCTGCATGCCACCGGAACTGTTGCCCGCCCAGAATCCCTACCCCGGGATCGCGCCCGACGACGACATGCCCTTCCTGCTGACCACGGTCGAACGCGTGGTCAACTGGGCGCAGCGGTCGGCGATCTGGCCGGTCACGTTCGGCCTCGCCTGCTGCGCCATCGAGATGATGGCCATGGCGTCGTCGCGGTACGACATCGCGCGTTTCGGCGCCGAGGCGTTCCGCGCGTCGCCCCGCCAGGCCGACCTGATGATCGTCGCGGGCCGGCTGTCGCGGAAGATGGCGCCGGTGCTGCGCCGGGTCTACGACCAGATGGCCGAGCCGAAGTGGGTGATCTCGATGGGCGCCTGCGCCTCGGCCGGTGGTGTGTTCGACAACTACGCGCTGGTGCAGGGCGTCGACCAGGTGGTGCCGGTCGACGTGTACGTGCCCGGGTGCCCGCCGCGTCCCGAGTCGCTGATCTACGGCATCGTGCAGCTCCAGCGCAAGATGGCGTCGCAGCGCACGCGGGTGTTCTAGAGAAGCGCGTTTCAGTCGCTCCTGCCCCGGCGCACGACGCGCGCGGGGCGGGCGCGACCGTCTGCTCCCGACGTATCTGATGGAAACACCCAGCCTGCTTGCCCACCTCCAGCCGCTCGTGCCCGACGTGCCTCTCGAGGCCGTGCCGGCCGGCGATTGGCCCACGGTCCTCGTGCCCGCGGCGCACATCGTCGAGACCTGCCGCGCGATGCGCGACGCCCTGGGCTACACGGTCCTGTCTGACCTCACCTGCGCCGACTACCTGCCGCGCGAACCGCGGTTCGAGGTGGTCTACCAGGTCGTCAACCTCGAGGCACCGGCCCGCGCGCGCCTCAAGGTGGCGCTGCCCGGCGGGGCCCCGCAGGTGCCGACGGTGTGCGAGGTCTACGCCAATGCCAACTGGGCCGAGCGCGAGGTGTTCGACCTGTTCGGCGTGACGTTCCTCAACCACCCCGATCCGCGGCGCATCCTGCTGCCCGACGAGTGGGAGGGGCACCCGCTGCGGAAGGACTATCCCGTGCAGGTCAACGTGCCGGTGCGCGTGATGGCCCCGCTGCAGGTGACCGAGGACGAGTTCATCGCCAACATCCAGCGGCAGCGCACGGTGCTGTCGAAGCGCAGCTAGGTGTCGGCGACCGACGACAGGACGGGATGGCCGGCGCTGGTGCGCGACCGGTTGATCGAGGGCGCCCGGGCGCACGAGCGCATGGCCGCCGAGCGCGCGGGCGTGGTCGCCGAGGTGGCCGCCCGGATCGTGGCGTCGATTTCTGCGGGGGGCACGGTGCTCATCTGCGGCAACGGGGGAAGCGCGGCCGAGTCGCAGCACATCGCGGCCGAGTTCACGGGGCGCTTCCTGGTCAATCGCCGGCCGCTGCCGGCCCTGGCGCTGACCACCGACACGAGCGCGCTGACGGCGATTGGCAACGACTACGGGTTCGACCTCGTGTTCGCCCGCCAGGTCGAGGCGATCGGGCGGCGCGGCGACGTGCTGATCGGGATCAGCACGAGCGGTGCGTCGGCCAACGTGATCGCCGCCGTCGAGGCGGCGCGGGCGCGGGGCATCGTGACGGTCGCGGTGACGGGGGGCGATGGCGGGGCGCTGGGGCGCCTGGCCGATGTGCACGTGAACGTGCCGCTGGCCTCGACGCCGCGCGTGCAGGAAGTGCAGTTGTCGGTGTTGCACGTGATCTGCGAGCTGGTCGAGCAGGCGTGCATCGCATCCGAGGAGAAGGGCGGACGGGGGTGACCCCGGTCTGCGTGAACGCCCATGGCTGAAGTCCGCACAGAAACGATGACCGTCAACATGGGGCCGCAGCACCCCAGCACGCACGGCGTGCTGCGGCTGGTGCTCGAGCTCGATGGCGAAGTGGTCGTCAAGGCCGCGACCACGATCGGCTTCCTGCACACCGGCATCGAGAAGACGGCCGAGCAGAAGAAGTGGCAGCAGATCATCCCGCTCGTCGAGCGGATGGACTACCTGTCGGCGCAGAGCAACTCGCTGGCGTTCATCTCGTCGGTCGAGCACCTGCTCGGCATCACGCTGCCCGAGCGCGTGCAGTGGATCCGGACGCTGATCGCGGAGCTGCAGCGCATGAACAGCCACCTGGTGTGGCTGGGCACGCACGCGATGGACATCGGCGCGGTCTCGGTGATGCTCTACTGCTTCCGCGAGCGCGAGCTGCTGCTGAACATCAACGAGATGCTCGCGGGCTTCCGGATGTTCCCGAGCTACCTGCGGATCGGCGGCCTGCGCGAAGACCTGCCCACCGGCTTCCACGCGGCGGTCAACGAGTTCCTCGAGCGCTTCCCGCCGAAGATCGACGAGTACGAGGACCTGCTCACCAAGAACTCGATCTTCCGCCAGCGCACCGAGGGCGTCGGCGTGATCACGAAGGCGTTCGCGCTGCAGTACGGGCTGGTGGGGCCGATGACGCGCGCCTCTGGCGTGAACTACGACGTGCGGCGGGCGTTCCCCTACCTCAAGTACCCGGAACTCGACTTCGAGGTCCCGGTCCTGACCGAGGGCGATGTCTACGCGCGCTATCGCCAGCGCCTGCGCGAGATGCGCGAGAGCGTCAAGATCGCGCGCCAGTGCATGGCGAAGATCTCGACGACGGGCGAGTTCCAGGTCGACGACCCGAAGATCGTGCCGCCCCCGAAGGACAAGGTCTACACCGAGATGGAGGCGCTGATTCAGCACTTCCTGCTGTTCTCGCAGGGCTTCACCGTGCCGGCCGGCGAGGCGTCGGTGCCCATCGAGGGGCCCCGCGGCGAGCAGGCGTTCTACATCGTGTCGGACGGCTCGAACCGTCCGTGTCGCGTCAAGTCGCGCGGCCCGTCGTTCTACGCGTGCCAGGCGCTGCCCGCGATGATCACGGGCGCCCTGATCGCCGACGTCGTGGCCATCATCGGCTCGACCGACATCGTGCTGGGAGACGTGGATCGATGAGTTTCCACCCGCAAATGCCGTACGGGACGCCGGCGTGGCACAAGTCGGAGCGCAAGCTGCCCGACGAGGGCCCGGCGTTCGAGTTCACCGCCGAGCAGAAGGCGAAGTTCGACGAGATCGTCACGCGGTACCCGGCCGACCGGCGCCGCTCGGCGCTGCTGCCGGCGCTGTACCTGGTGCAGGAGCAGCAGGGGCACATCACGGGCAACGCCATCGCCTACGTGGCCGGCCTGATTGGCTGCTCGCGGGCCGACGTCGAGGACGTCGTGTCGTACTACGTGATGTTCTTCACGCAGCCGGTGGGGAAGTACGTGCTCGGCGTGTGCCGCACGCTCGGTTGCGCGCTCAACGGCGCGGGCCGCGTCACCGAGGAGCTGTGCAGGCACCTGCACATCGCGCCGAACGAGACCGATGCGACGGGCACGTTCACGGTGATGGAGATGGAGTGTCTCGGGGCGTGCGATCGCGGCCCCGTGATCATGGTCAACAACGAGCACTGGCACGAGTGCCAGCGGCCCGAGGACGTGCCCCAGCTGCTCGAGGGGTTGCGTGAACGCGGGCTCGCGGCGCTGTCGGGCTGCCACCTGAAGAAGGAATAGCACCGTGCGGCTTCCCGAACCCGTCCTGACGACGCACGTCAACGAGCCGTTCTCGTACACGCTCGAGAACTACCTGAAGTGGGGCGGCTACGCGGCGATGAAGAAGGCGCTGGCGATGACGCCCGGGCAGATCATCGACGAGGTCAAGGCCTCGGGGTTGCGCGGGCGCGGCGGCGCCGGCTTCCCGACGGGCATGAAGTGGAGCTTCGTGCCCAAGGACATCCCGAAGCCGAAGTACCTCTGCGTCAACGCCGACGAGAGCGAGCCGGGCACGTTCAAGGACCACGTGCTGATGGAGCGCAACCCGCACCTGCTGTTCGAGGGGTGCGTGATCGCCTGCCGGTCGATCGGGGCGAAGACGGCGTACATCTACATCCGCGGCGAGTTCTACCACGTGCAGAAGCAGATGGAAGCCGAGTTGCAGAAGGCCTACGCGGCTGGCTATCTCGGCCGCAACATCTGCGGCACGGGCGAGGACTGCGACATCCACATCCACCGGGGTGCCGGGGCCTACGAGGCCGGCGAGGAGAGCGCGCTGCTCGAGTCGCTCGAGGGCAAGCGGGCGCAGCCGCGCCTGCGGCCGCCGTTCCCCGCGGTGGTGGGACTCTACGGGTCGCCGACGATCATCAACAACGTCGAGACGATCTGCAACGTGCCGCCAATCATCGAGCGCGGCGCGGCGTGGTTCCAGGGCATCGGGCCCGAGAAGAACCAGGGGCCCAAGCTGTTCTGCGTCAGCGGGCACGTGAAGCGCCCGGGCGTCTTCGAGACGTCGATGGACGTGACGCTGCGCGAGCTGATTTACGACTTCTGCGGCGGCATCCGCGACGGGCACGAGCTCAAGGCGATCATCCCCGGCGGCTCGTCGACCAACGTGTTGACGCCGGCGTCGCTCGACGCGCAGGCCAGCTTCGACGGCCTCGTCAAGGCCGGGTCGATGCTCGGCTCGGCGGCGATGATGGTGATGGACGAGACCACCGACATGGTGTGGCTCGCCGAGAACCTGACGCACTTCTACAAGCACGAGTCGTGCGGCAAGTGCACGCCGTGCCGCGAGGGCAGCGACTGGATGCACAAGATCCTGCAGAAGATCCTGCGGGGCGAGGGCGCCATGAAGGATCTCGACCTGCTGCTGAGCATCGCGAACAACATCGGCGGCAAGACGCTGTGCCCGTTCGGCGACGCGGAGATCGCCCCGGTCGTCTCGACGCTGCAGCACTTCCGTGCCGAGTACGAACACTACATCCGCGAGGGACGCAGCCTGGTGCCGCGTGCCGACTGGATGCCACGCACGCTCGTGCCGGCGCACGCGCACTAGGCCGACTCCTTTCACCCGGCGACTTCCGTGGACATCATCACCATCGCGCAGTTCGTGGTCCTTGGCCTCGCGTTCTTCATCGCCCTCAACTCGGCGGCGATCAACGTGCTGCTCGAGCGCAAGCTCGCGGGCTTCCTGCAGCAGCGGCTCGGGCCGTACCGCACCGGGCCGTGGGGCCTGCTGCAGCCCGTGGCCGACATCGTGAAGCTGTTGTTCAAGGAGGAGCTGCGGCCCAAGGCCGCCGACGCCTTCCTGTTCAACCTGGCCCCCATCCTCGCGGCCACCGCGGCCTTCGCCTCGTTTGCCGTGGTGCCCTTCGGGCCCTCGATCGACTTCTTCGGCCTGCTGCCCGAGGCGATCAAGCTGCAGGCGGCTGACGTCAACGTGGGCGTCCTCGTGGTCTTCGCCGTGACGAGCATGGGCGTCTACGGGGTCGTGCTCGCGGGCTGGAGCAGCAACAGCAAGTACTCGCTGATCGGCGGCCTGCGCAGCTCGGCGCAGATGATCAGCTACGAGCTCTCGTACGGCACGGCCCTGGCCGCGGTCATCCTGATGGCCAACTCGCTGTCGCTGCGCGAGATCGTCGATGCCCAGCAGGGCACGTGGTTCGGCATCATCCCGAAGTGGTACATCATCCCGCAGTTCTTCGGGTTCTTCGTGTTCATGACCGCGGGCATCGCCGAGACCAACCGGGCGCCCTTCGACTTCCCAGAGGCCGAGCAGGAACTGGTGGCCGGCTACCACACCGAGTACAGCAGCTTCCGCTTCGCGCTGTTCTTCCTCGCCGAGTACGTCAACATGACGCTCGTCTCGGCCATCGCGGTGTGCCTGTACTTCGGCGGCTGGCACGGCCCGTTCCTCGAGGGCGGCTACCAGTCGCTCTGGTGGTTTGCCAAGGTCTTCGCCCTGCTGTTCTTCTACATCTGGATGCGGTGGACGCTGCCGCGGTATCGCTACGACCAGCTGATGCACTTCGGCTGGAAGTTCCTGCTGCCCCTCGCCATCATCAACCTGCTGCTGACCGCGGCGGGCGTTCTCTACTGGAGCTGAGCGCGGTGGACCTCTCCCTGTTCTACCTGTTCGGCGCGCTGACGGTCGCAGCCTCGTTCTTCGTCATCGCGCAGCGCAACCCGATGCACAGCGTGATCCTCCTGATCGCGTCGTTCATCGGGCTCGCGGGCCTCTACGTCCTGCTCGACGCCCCGTTCACGGCGGTCACGCAGATCATCGTCTACGCCGGCGCGATCATGGTGCTCTTCCTGTTCGTGGTCATGCTGCTCAACGCGCCGCGCGAGGATCCGCCGGTCGTCGACCCGCGGCGCCCCCTGCTGTCGGCCGGCCCGCGCCGCATCGGCGGCGTGCTGTCGCTGGTGTTCCTGGCCGAGATCGTCTGGGCATTCTCGCGGGTGCCGACCACGGCGATGAACGACGCGCCAGGCATCGGCGACCGCGTGTCGAGCGTCGCCGCCATCGGCCTCGAGATCTTCACGACCCACACGTTCGCGTTCGAGGCGACCTCGGTGCTCATCCTGGTCGCGATGGTGGGCGCCGTCGTCCTGGCGCGAAAGAACCTCTGATCATGCCGACGCTGAACCACTTCCTCGTGCTCTCGGGCCTGCTGTTCGCCATCGGGACGGCCGGCGTGTTCC
Organism: Acidobacteriota bacterium; assembly: GCA_016789685.1. Lineage (GTDB taxonomy): Bacteria > Acidobacteriota > Vicinamibacteria > Vicinamibacterales > JAFNAJ01 > JAEUQQ01. Next base: position 10,944 of record JAEUQQ010000040.1, read on the forward strand.
TCAGGCGCAACCTGATCACGATCCTGCTGTCGATCGAGATCATGCTCAACGCCGTGAACCTCACGTTCGTCGCCGTGGGCCGCCACCTCGGGACGGTCGACGGGCAGATCATCACGTTCTTCGTGATGACCGTGGCCGCGGCCGAGGCCGCCGTGGGGCTCGCGATCGTCATCCAGCTGTTCCGGCTCCGCGAGAGCCTGAACCCGGATGCGTTCACCTCGCTCAAATGGTAGGGACGTCCGTGCCTCTCGCGCTCATTCCGCTCCTGCCGTTCGCCGGCTTCCTCTTCAACGGCGTCTTCGGCCGCAAGGTCTCGAAGTCGGTCTCCGGGCTCGTCGCGTGCCTGGCCGTCGGGGGGGCATTCGTCGTCGCCGCCCTCAACGTCTGGTCGCTGGTGCAGCAGCCCGTCGAGCAGCGCATCATCGAGCAGACGGTCTTCTGGTGGATTTCGTCGGGCGACCTGCAGCTGCCGCTGCAGTTCCGCCTCGATCCGCTCGGCGCGCTGATGGTCCTGGTCGTCTCGGGCATCGGCACGCTGATCCACGTCTACTCGACCGCCTACATGCACGAGGAAGCCGACGGCGAGTACGCCAGGTATTTCTCGTACCTGAACCTGTTCGCGGCGTTCATGCTGGTCCTGGTGCTCGGCGCCAACTTCCCGGTGATGTTCGTCGGCTGGGAGGGTGTCGGCCTCTGCTCCTACCTGCTCATCGGGTTCTGGTTCAAGAAGAAGTCGGCGTCCGACGCGGGCAAGAAGGCCTTCGTCGTCAACCGCATCGGCGACTTCGCGTTCCTGATCGGCATGTTCATGGCGTTCAAGGAGTTCGGCACGCTCGACTTCCTCGCCATCGCCGAGAAGACGACGCTCTACCAGCCCGAGGTGACGTTCGGCCTGCTGTCGGTGATGACGCTGATGTTCTTCGTCGGCGCCACGGGCAAGTCGGCGCAGATTCCCCTCTACGTGTGGTTGCCCGACGCGATGGAAGGCCCGACGCCGGTGTCGGCCCTCATCCACGCGGCGACGATGGTGACGGCTGGCGTGTACATGATCGGCCGCAACGCCGACCTGTTCTCGCTGGCGCCGCAGACGATGCTGATCATCGCGACGATCGGCGCGCTCACCGCGCTGATGGCGGCGACGATCGGGCTGGTGCAGAACGACATCAAGCGCGTGCTGGCGTACTCGACGGTGTCGCAGCTCGGGTACATGTTCCTGGCGATGGGCGTGGGCGCGTTCACGGGCGGCATCTTCCACCTCTACACGCACGCGTTCTTCAAGGCCCTCATGTTCCTCGGCAGCGGCGCGGTCATCCACGCGCTGCACGGCGAGCAGGACATGCGGAAGATGGGCGGGCTCAAGCAGCACCTGCCGATCACGTTCTGGACGTTCCTGATGGGCACGATCGCGATCGCGGGCGTGCCGCCGCTGGCGGGGTTCTTCTCGAAGGACGAGATCCTGTGGAAGACCTTCGAGAGCGGGCACACGGTCCTGTGGGTCGTGGGGATGATCACCGCGTTCCTCACCGCGACCTACATGTTCCGGCTGCTGTACATGACGTTCTATTGCGAGCCGAAGTGGGCGCACAGCCATGGCCATGGCTCGCACGGCCATGGCTCGAATGTCGACCATGCGCATGAAGCGCATCTCCACGACGCCCCGCCGGCGATGGCGATCCCGCTGATGATCCTCGCCGTCGGCGCGGTGCTGGCGGGCCTGGTCGGGGTGCCGCATGCGCTCAACGGCAGCAACCGGATCGAGGCGTTCCTCGAGCCGAGCTTCCACCCCGCGCGTGCCGGCGCGACGATGTTCCCGGGTTCGACGCACGCCGTTCCCTCGCCGCAGGCGGACGTGGCTCCGGCCGCTGGCGATCATGCGGCCCAGGCGGCCGACACGCACGGCGAGATGACGGTGGCGCCGGCCGTGGGTGGCGAACATGGGCTCGCGCCCGCCGGGCACGGCGCCGAGGCGGCACACGCCGACACGGCGACCGAACTCGGCCTCATGGCCCTGTCGGTCGTGGTGGCCCTGGCGGGCATCGGGCTGGCGACGTACTTCTTCAAGTCGAACCCGCAGAAGGCCGACCAGGTGCAACAGTCGTTCGCCGGCGTGCACCGTGTCCTGCTCAACAAGTACTACGTCGACGAGTTCTATGACGCCGTCGTCGTGCAGCCGATCAAGCGCACGTCCGAACGCCTCCTCTGGAAGGTGGTCGACGCCGGCGTGATCGACGGCGCCGTGAACGGCACGGGTTTCATTGTCCGCACGGGCGGCGCCATCATGCGCCTCGTGCAGACCGGATCGGTGCGCGTGTACGCCGCCTCGGTGTTCGTGGGCGTGCTCGTCGTCATCGGCTACTACCTCGCCAGGTAAGCGAAGGGATCAGATGGCGCTCCTCTCGTTCTCGATCTTCCTGCCCACGCTGGGCGCGCTGCTGCTGGCGCTGATCCCGAACCGCGACGGTTCGCGCGACGGCCTCATCCGGCAGCTCGCCCTGGGCATCTCGCTGGTCGCCTTCGCGCTCACGCTGGCGCTGTGGGCCGGGTTCGACGTCAACGGCGCCGAGTTCCAGTTCGTCGAGCGCACGATGTGGATCGACGTGTTCAACGTCGAGTACTACATCGGGATCGACGGCGTCAGCCTGATGCTCATCGTGCTGACGGGATTCCTCACGCCGATCTCGCTGCTGGCGTCATGGGGCTCGGTCACGAAGAAGGTCAAGGAGTTCTCGATCTTCATGCTCGTGCTCGAGACCGCCATGATCGGCGTGTTCTCGGCGCTCGACGTCTTCCTGTTCTACGTGTTCTGGGACGCGGTCCTCATCCCGATGTACTTCCTCATCGGCGTGTGGGGCTACGACCGGCGCATCTATGCGTCGATCAAGTTCCTGCTGTTCACGATGGCCGGCAGCGTGCTCATGCTCGTCGCCATCATCCTGCTCGCGGTGCTGCACCAGCAGCAGACGGGCAGCTACAGCTTCGACCTGCTCGAGCTCTACGCCCTGCAGATCCCGGCGGGCACCGCCAACCTCTGCTTCCTCGCGTTCGCCCTGGCGTTCTCGATCAAGGTGCCGCTGTTCCCGCTGCACACGTGGCTGCCCGACGCGCACGTCGAGGCGCCGACCGCGGGGTCGGTCATCCTGGCCGGCGTGATGCTCAAGATGGGCACGTACGGGCTGATGCGCTTCGCGTTCCCGCTCTTCCCCGAGGCAGCCACCGCCTGGGCGCCGTTCATCGCGACGCTGGCGGTCATCGGCATCGTCTACGGCGCGCTCGTGGCGATGGTGCAGCCCGACATGAAGAAGCTCGTGGCGTACTCGTCGGTGAGCCACCTCGGCTTCGTCGTGCTCGGCCTGTGCGCGCTGACGGTCAACGGCGTCCAGGGCGCGGCCTACCAGATGCTGAATCACGGCATCAGCACGGGCGGGCTGTTCCTCATTGTCGGCATGCTCTCAGACCGGCGGCACACGCGGCTGATCGCCGAGTTCGGCGGCCTCAAGAGCGTGATGCCGAAGCTCGTTGCCGCCTTCCTGATCATCACCCTCTCGTCGATCGCGATGCCCGGCCTCAACGGGTTCGTGGGCGAGTTCCTGATCCTGATGGGCAGCTGGCGCTCAGAGGTGCTGCTGCCGCGCTTCACCGTGGTGGCCGCCAGCGGCGTGATCCTCTCGGCCGTCTACATGCTCTGGATGTTCCAGCGCGTGAACTACGGCGAGGTCACCAACCCGAAGAACGAGACGCTGCCCGACCTCAGCGTCCGCGAGTGGTGCGTCCTGGCGCCGGTCGTCGCCCTCGCGGTCGTCATGGGCGTGTTCCCCAACATCTTCCTGCAGCCGATGGCCCCGGCCGTCGAACGCATGGTGCAGCGCATGGAGCGCCGGCCCGCCATCACCCAGGTGATCCCGCAGGCCGAGGCGCCCGTCGCCGGCACGCAGGCACGCTGACCGTTTTCGAGACGCACCAGACAGACGCGACCGACTAGAGACATCATGGACAACCTGCAAGCCATCATGCCGATGCTCATCGTCACCCTCGCCGCGATGGCGACGATGCTGGCCGAAGCGTTCAGGCGCAAGGACGAGCGGATGCCGATCGGAGGGCTGGGGGTCATCGGCCTCGTCGGCGCGATCGCCGCCGCCGGGCTGCTCTGGGATCGCAATGCCGTCGGGTTCGGCGTCATCCAGGCCGACAACTTCTCGCTCTTCGTCACCGTCGTCGTCGCCGTGATCGGGCTGTTCACGATCATGTTCTCGTCAGAGGTCGTCGAGCGCGAGGGCATTCCCTCGGGCGAGTACTACACGCTGACGCTGTTCTCGGTCGTCGGCATGATGATGATGGCCTCGGCCACCGACCTGCTCGTCATCTTCATCGCCCTCGAGATCATGTCGATCGCGGTTTACGTCCTGACGGGCATCAAGCGCACCGATGCCGCAGGCACCGAGGCGTCGTTCAAGTACTTCCTGCTCGGATCGTTCTCGAGTGCGTTCTTCCTCTACGGCATAGCGTTTTCCTACGCCGTGAGCGGCAGCACGCGCCTCGATGCGCTGTCGACCGCGATCGCGCAGTCGGCCTCGGCGCCTGGCCCGATGGTCTGGCTCGCCATGGGCCTCCTGCTCGTCGGCTTCGCGTTCAAGGTGTCGGCCGTGCCGTTCCACATGTGGACGCCCGACGCCTACGAAGGCGCGCCGACGGTGGTGACGGGCTTCATGTCGACCGGCGTGAAGGCGGCGGCAGTCGCCGCGTTCCTCCGCGTGTTCCTGTCGGCGTTCGAGCCGCTGCGCGGCGACTGGACGCAGTTGCTGACGTGGATCGCGATGCTGACGATGGTCGTGGGAACGGTCGTGGGCGTCGCGCAGACCAACGTCAAGCGCATGCTCGCGTACTCGAGCATCGCGCATGCCGGGTACCTGCTCGCCGGCATCATCGCGGCGAGCGCCATCGGCAAGTCGGCCGTGCTCTTCTACCTGGCGTCATACGCGGTGGCCAACGTCGGCGCGTTCGGCGTCATCGCGTTCATCGCGACCAGGGAGCGCAATACCGGCGAACTCACCGACTTCACGGGGCTCTGGTACGCCAAGCCGATGCTGGCGGTACTCATGGCGGTGTTCCTGCTCTCCCTGGGGGGATTCCCGCCGATGGCCGGCTTCATCGCCAAGTGGTACATCTTCGCGGCCGCCGTGAACGAGGGCTTCTACACCCTCGCCATCGTTGGCGTGCTGACGAGCGTCGTGTCGGTGTTCTTCTACCTGCGCATCGTCGTGATGATGTTCATGTCGTCGAACAAGGCCGAACTCGAGGTGCCGCCCTTCGGCATCGTCGGCACCCTCGGCCTCGCGCTGGCGGCCATCGCCACGTTCTATCTCGGCATCCTGCCGACGCGCCTCATCGACCTCGCGACGCAGTCGATCTCGACGATCTTCTGACGCGCACGCCGGCACCCACCGGCACAATCGTGATGGCCGCATTGCATGCGGCCCGCGCGTGGGGCGGTGTCGCGCTGACGGGTGACGCACCGAGTGCCGGGCTTGCACCGCGACACCAGACACCCGGCGCCGCAGCGCCGCTGGTGGGCGCGGACGCGACCGTGCGCAGCCGCCGACGCCCGAATCCGGACTCCGCCACGGAGCGGTGTCGCACGCCGCGCTCTCTCGCGGCGCGTGGTCACCTCCGCGTAGAGGTGGAGTCCCGGCGGCGGAGCCTGAGGTCGCGGGAGCGGCCACCAGCGGCGTCGCGCCGGATTGCGCGACTCCGGACAGTGCGACACCGGACCCCGTCGCGCCGGACCGCGCGACACCGGACCGCCCCGCGCCTCACCGCACGACACCTGCAGCCAGCCGTCGGGCTAGTTGCTGTCAGCGGCCACCGCCGCCGCGATCGCCGCGACGACCTCGTCGTCTTCCGCAGGATCGATCGTGCGTGGATCGAGGACGAGCCGGTCGTCGAGGATGCGCGCGACCACGGCGGGCGAGCCGTGCCGTAGCCTGGCATCGAGCGCGTCGGCCGACAGGTACGCCAGCCGTATCGACACGAGGCGGGTTGGCAACGCCGACCCTGGGGCACTCCCCCCGCCGATGGTCGACTCGCCATCCACCACCTCCGCGCGCACACCGGGCAGGGCGCCGCAGGCGCTGGCGAGCGCGGCGGCGCGCGCCGACAGGTCGTCGATCGGCATTGCGATCATCCGCGCCACCGGCACCGTCTCTCGCGCGCGCCCTCCCAGGTGCTCGAGGAGCGTGGCTTCGAGCGCGGCGTAGGTGAGCTTGTCGACGCGCACGGCCCGCATCAGCGGGTGACGGCGGATGCGGTCGACGACGTCCGCGCGGCCGAGGATGATCCCGGCCTGGGGCCCGCCGAGCAGCTTGTCGCCACTGACCGACACGACGTCGTAGCCGGCCTCGAGGCTGCCACGCACGGTGGGCTCCTCGATGGCCGCGAGGTTCATGCCACCCCGTTGGGCTGGCGTCAGCCCGAGTCCCTCGCCGAGGACGTTGCCACTGCCGAGGTCTTCGATCGCGAGGATTCCGAACCGCCGGGCGGCAGCGATCAGCTGG
>JAEUQQ010000042.1 GCA_016789685.1 Acidobacteriota bacterium
ATCGTGATCGATGCCAAGTCGGGCATCTCGGGCGCCGGCAAGGGCGCCACCGAGCGCACCCACTTCAGCGAGAACCACGGCAGCGTGGCCGCCTACGGGCCGTTCGGCCACCGGCACACGCCAGAAATGGAGCAGGAACTCGGGCGCCAGGTGACCTTCGTGCCACACCTCGTGCCGCTCGATCGCGGCCTGATGGCCACGATTCACACCCGCCTCGAGCGTGGCGCGAGCCCGGACGCTGTGCGTGACGCCTACGAACGCGCCTTCGCCGGCGCGCCATTCGTGCGCCTGACCGCCGACACACTGCCCGAGATCAAGCACGTCGCGCACACGAACTTCTGCGACATCGGCTGGCGCATCGACGTGGCGACAGGCCGGATCGTGCTGGTGTCGGTCATCGACAACCTGGTGAAGGGCGCCGCCGGGCAGGCCGTCCAGAACTTCAACGTCTCGCGCGGCTTCGACGAGACACTGGGCCTGCGGTGACTGCCACGCGCCGCACCATCGTCAAGCTCGGGGGCGAACTGCTCGAACCCGGTGCCGACCTGCGCGGGCTGACGCGCGCGCTCGCGGTGATCGCCGCCGAGGGTCCGCTCGTCGTCGTCCACGGCGGCGGCAAGGAGATCGACGCCGAGTGCGCCCGTCGTGGCATCGCCAAGGTCGCGGTCGACGGCCTGCGCGTCACCGACGCCGCGACGCTCGATGCCGTCGTGACCGTCTTGTCGGGCGCCGTCAACACGCGGCTGGTCGCCGCCCTGGCCGCGGCGGGCACGCCTGCCGTCGGCCTCACCGGTGCCGACGCCTCGTGCGTGCTGGTCGAGAAGGCGGCACCGCACCACGCCGTGGATGGACGGGTGGTGGATCTCGGCCTCGTGGGGACGCCGATCGGATCCGCGTGGCCCGGCGTGCTCGATGCGCTGATTGCCGCGGGTACGATCCCGGTCGTCGCCTGCGTGGGCATCGACGCGTCGGGGCAGCTCTACAACGTCAACGCCGACACGATGGCCGCGCACCTCGCGGGCGTCGGCCGCGCGCGGCGCCTGATCATCGGCGGCACCGTGGCCGGGGTGCTCGACGCCACGCAGGCGCTCATCGCGCACCTCGATCCCGCCGGCATCGACGCGCTCGTCGCCGACGGCACGGCGTCGGCCGGCATGGTCGCCAAGCTCACGGCGTGCCGCCGGGCGCTCGACGCCGGCGTCGACGAGATCTCGATCGTCGATGCCCGCACGCCAGGGCACCTCGTCTCGCGCACCGGGACCCGCATCAGTCGTTCACTCCAGGAGTCGCCGTCATGAGCCAGCCTTCCGTATCGTCGCGTCTCGACGAGATCCGCGCCCTCGAAGCCGACCACGTGCTGCAGACGTACCGTCGCAACCCGGTGGCGCTGGTGCGCGGCGAGGGTGTGTACCTGTACGACACCGAGGGCACGAAGTACCTCGACTTCCTGTCGGGCATCGGCGTGTCGTCGCTCGGCCACGGGCATCCGGGCCTTGCCGCGGCCCTGGCCGACCAGGCGGGCCGCCTCGCGCACACGTCGAACCTCTTCTTCCACCCGTTGCAGGGGCAGGTCGCGGCGCGGCTCGCGCGGCTGTCGGGCCTGCCGCGCGCGTTCTTCACGAACTCCGGGACGGAGGCGGTCGAGGCCTGCCTCAAGTTCGCGCGGCGCTACTGGCATACGCAGGGCATCACGACGCGCACGTCGTACGTTGCGCTCGATCACGGGTTCGGCGGCCGGACGATGGGGTCGCTGTCGGTGACGTGGGACGACCACTATCGCGCGCCGTTCAAGCCCCTCATCGGCGACGTGCGGTTCGTGTCGGCCGAGGATCCGGCCGCGCTGCTCGCGGCGGTCGACGAGACGACGGCGGCGATCATCGCCGAGCCGATCCAGGGTGAAGGCGGCGTCAGGCCGCTGTCGCCGGCGTTTGCCGACGCGATCCGCCAGGCCTGCGCGGCCACCGGCGCGCTCTATATCGCCGACGAGGTGCAGAGCGGGCTCGGGCGCACGGGGACGCCGTTCCATTTCCAGACGCTCGGCCTGGCGCCCGATCTCGTGTCGATCGGCAAGGCCCTTGGCGCGGGGTTCCCCGTGGGAGCGGCCCTGATTTCCGAGCGCGTGGCCAACACGATCTCGTACGGCGATCATGGCACCACGTACGGCGGGAACCTGCTCGCCTGCCGCGCGGCCCTCGTCTACCTCGAGGCGCTCGACGAGGGCGGCCTGCTGGCGCACGTGCGGCGCGCAGGTGCGCATTTCGAGGCCGGGCTGCGCGCGCTCGCCGCGCGCCACCCGGTGGCCGCCGACGTCCGTGGCGCGGGCCTGATGTGGGGCCTCGTCCTGTCGGTCGATGCCGCGCCCGTCGTGCCGGCGGCACTCGCCAGGGGCCTGATCGTCAACCGCACCAACGAGCGCGTCATCAGGATGCTGCCGCCGCTGGTCATCACCGAGGCCGAGATCGATCGCGGGCTCGCCCTGCTCGACGAGGTGCTGGGCGACGTCTTCGGGAGCCAGGCGTGAACGCCGCCCTGGCGCTCCCCCTCCACGCAGGCGTCGAGATGGGCGAGGTTCACGTGAGCACCGATCGCACTCCTTCGGTGACCTTCAGGACGGGCGTCGTCGATGATGCGACGCGCATCCTGCAGTTGATCGACGACAACCTCGAGGTCGGGCACCTGCTGCCGCGGACGCTCGACGACATCACGGCCCACGCCACGCGCTTCATCGTGGCGGTGGATGGCGACCGGGTGATCGGCTGCGCGGAACTGGCGCCGCTCAGCCGCGCCGTCGCCGAGGTGCGGTCGCTCGTGGTCGACGACACCTACCGGGGGCACGGGCTCGGCTCGCGCCTGATTTCTGCGCTGTGCGATCGGGCGCAGGTCCACGGGTTCTCGACGCTCTGCGCGTTCACGCACGACCCGAGCCACTTCGTGCGGCTCGGCTTCACGATCGTGCCGCACCTCTGGTTTCCCGAGAAGATCGCCCTCGACTGCACCGCATGTCCCAAGTTCCGGCACTGCGGGCAGCACGCGGTGGCGCTGCAGTTCTCGTCGGCGTCGTTCGACAAGCCCCGCGAAAACCACCTGCGCCTGCCGCTGACGACCACGCAGGGCATCGACCTGAGGGCGGCGCACGCGGCACCGCTCGTCAAACGGATCCAGGTATCGGCATCATGACCATCGCGTTCATCGACGGGGGCGTGACCGCCCCGGCAGGCCTGCGCGCCGCAGGCGTTGCGGCAGGCATCAAGAAGAATGGCGGGCTCGACGTCTCGCTCGTCGAGAGCACGGCCCTCGCGTCGGCCGCCGCCGTGTTCACGACCAACAAGGCCGTGGCCGCGCCCGTCCTTGTCTCGCGCGAGCACCTCGCGGCGACGCACGGGCGCGCCCGTGCCGTGGTGATCAACAGCGGCTGCGCCAACGCCTGCACGGGGCCGCAGGGCATGCAGACGGCACGCCTGATGGCCGCCGAAACGGCGCGCGCCGTCGGCTGCGAGGCCGAGGAGGTGCTCGTGGCCTCGACGGGCGTGATCGGCGTCCAGCTCGATCAACGCAAGGTCAGCGCGGGCATCATCGAGGCCGCGCACCAGCTGTCGCCAGGCAACAACGCGCAGGCCGCCGTCGCGATCATGACGACCGACCCCTTCCCGAAGGAACACGCCGTCCGCTGCACGCTCGACTCCGGCGCGTCGTTCGCGGTCGGCGGGATGGCCAAGGGCTCGGGCATGATCGAGCCGAACCTCGCGACGATGCTCGCGGTGGTCACGACCGACGCGGCCATCGACAGCGCCGTGCTGCGCCTGGCGCTCGTCGAGGCGTGCGAAGACACGTTCAACGCGATCACGGTCGATGGCGAGTGTTCGACCAACGACACCGTGTTTGCGCTGGCCAGCGGCGCAAGCGGCGTGTCGATCGACCAGGGCACCTACGCCGCGTTCGTCGAGGCCCTGCGCGAAGTCTGCATGGAACTCGCGCTGGGCATCGTGCGCGGTGGCGAGGGCGCCACGAAGCTGGTGACGGTGCACGTGACGGGCGCGGCGACGTATGCAGACGCGAAGCTGTGCGCCCGCGCCATCGCCAACTCGCTGCTCGTCAAGACGGCGATCCATGGCGGCGATCCGAACTGGGGCCGCCTGGTGGCCGTCGCCGGACGCAGCGGCAGCGCCTTCGACCTGATGCGCGCCCGCGTGCTCGTGGGCGAGACCGTGATGTTCGAAGGCGGGCGCCCGTTCGACGAACGCGCACCGCTGGCCGCGGCGCACCTTGCCGGCACCGAGGTCGACGTCACCGTGGATCTCGGCATGGGCGGCGACCACGATGCCACGATGTTCACCTGCGACCTGACGGCCGACTACGTTCGCATCAACGCCGACTACCGCACCTAACGCTCCCGATCACCGACGCACGCAGAGACCACCATGTCGACTCCGACCACGACGCGCCAGCGCAGTTATCCCAAGGACTTCCTCTCGGTCCTCGACTTCTCGCACGACCAGCTCGACGAGGTGCTCGGCCTCGCGGCCGTGATGAAGCACGAGCGCAACCTGCTCAACCACGCGCCGACGACGCACGCACTGCGGGGGCGGCACGTGGCGCTGCTGTTCGAGAAGCCGTCGCTGCGGACGCGCTCGACCTTCGAGGTGGCCATCCACGAGCTCGGCGGCCAGGTGCTGTCGCCCACAGGCGATGCGGTCTTCGGCGGGCGCGAAACCATCGCCGACGTCGCGCGCAACCTCGAGCGCTGGGTGTCGGCGGTCGTCATCCGCACGTTCGCGCAGTCGCGCCTCGAGACGTTCTCGCAGGCGGCGCCGCGCCTGTCGGTGGTCAACGCCCTGAGCGACCAGGAGCATCCCTGCCAGGCGATGGCCGACGTGCTGACGCTCATCGAGCGCTGGGGCGACGTGCAGGGCAGGACGGTGGCGTTCGTCGGCGACGGCAACAACGTCGCCAACTCGCTGGCGCAGGCCTGCCTCGGCCTCGGCATCAACGTCCACATCGCGTCGCCCGACGGCTACGCGCTCGACGCGGCCGACGCGTTGCGCGCGAGCGGGCACGCGCGGTTCGGCGCCCACCTGCGCTTGTTCGTCGATCCCGTCGAGGCGGTGCGCGAGGCCAACGCGATCTACACCGACGTGTGGGCGTCGATGGGCCAGGAATCAGAGAAGGCGCAGCGCGACGCGATCTTCAGGCCCTACCAGGTCAACGACGCGCTGATGGCCGCCGCGCAGCCGGGGGCCCTGTTCATGCACTGCCTGCCGGCGCACCGCGGCGACGAAGTGACCGACAGCGTGATCGACTCCGCCGTGTCGGTCGTGTTCGACCAGGCCGAGAACCGCCTGCACGCACAGAAGGCCATCCTGCACGCCATCGTGCGGGCGTAGCACCGCGTTCCGCGCCCCCTGCCCCACGGCGAGCGCGGCGGGCCACCCTGACCCGTCGCGCCGCGGCGCCTGCGTGGCCGAACGGGGCGGCCCGCAGCGCGGGGGTCCGCGCTGCGATAAGATCCTCCATCATGACCAGCCGGCGATCGACGCGCATCATCGTGAGCTACGTGCTCTCGCTACTGGTCACGATCGCCTTGCTCGTGTACTGGGTCGTCTACGTCGTGTCGTCGATGTCGACGATCAACGAACTGGCGCAGCGTGTCGGCGCCCGGGGCGACACGTCGCA
>JAEUQQ010000058.1 GCA_016789685.1 Acidobacteriota bacterium
CGACAAGATCGCGTTGCACACCGTGCGGGGCATCCATTTCAACCTCAACACGATCATCCCGCTCAACGTCGAGAACCACGGCAACATGCCCGAGCTCGAGGCGGGCGACGTGATCGAGGCCCCCTGCGTGGTGAACTCCAACGGCGCGCTCCCGCTGCACGTGGGCGAACTGCCCGCCTCGGTGCGCGACCTCGTCGTCTCGGTCAAGGACTACGAGCGGCGGACCGTCGCCGCTGGCCTGTCGGGAACGCGCCACGACGCGATCGCGGCGCTCGCCCTCAACCCGCTCGTTTCGCAGCGCGATCTGGCTGAACGCCTGGTCGACGCCCTGGTGCCTGCATGACGACCGTTGCCGCACAGACACCGACCGCCACGCTCGATCGGCGCATGGGCCTGCTCCAGGCCAGCGCCACCAACATCATCAGCATGGTGGGCATCGGGCCCTTCCTGACGATCCCGCTGATGATCGCGGCGATGAACGGCCCGCACATCCTGTATGCGTGGGTCGCCGGCGCGTTCCTCTCGCTGTGCGACGGCCTCGTCTACGCGCAGCTCGGCGCCGCCCTCCCAGGCAGCGGCGGGTCGTACCTGTACTTGCGCGAGGCCTACAAGCCATTCGGCATCGGACGCCTGATGGCGTTCGTGTTCATCTTCCAGACGATCCTCGTCGCGCCGCTGTCGATTGCGGGCGGGGCGGTCGGTTTCTCCGGGTACCTCAACTACTTCTACCCGCTGACGGCGATGCAGGGGGGCGTGATTGCGGCGGTGCTGTGCATCGTGATGACGGCGCTGCTGTACCGCGACATCGAGTCGATCGGACGGCTCACGGTCGTCATGCTCGGCGTCGTGCTCGTGACGGTGGGCTGGGTCATCGTCGCGGGGGTGTTCACCTCGTCGCTCACGCAGGCGTTCACCTACCCGCCACAGGCGTTCCAGTTCGACCGGGTGTTCCTCGTCGGCCTCGGGGCGGCCTCGCTGCAGGCGATGTACAGCTACGGCGGCTACAACCAGGTCTGCAACATCGGCGAAGAGATCGTCAACCCGACGAAGACGATTCCGCGATCGATCGTGCTTTCGATCGTCGTCGTGGCCGTGCTCTACATCCTGATGACGACCGCCATCGTCGGGATGATCCCGTGGGAAGAGGCCAAGACCTCGACGACGGTGGCATCGAGCTTCATCGCACGCACGTTCAGCGACCCTGGCCAGGCCAGGATCGCGGGATGGGTGATGACGGTGCTCATCCTGTTCGTCGCCGCGGCATCGCTCTACGCCGTGATCCTCGGTTATTCGCGCGTGCCGTTTGCCGCGGCGCGCGATGGCGATTTCTTCAAGGTGTTTGCGAAGGTGCATCCGCGGAAGCACTTTCCGCACGTGTCGCTGCTCGTCATCGGCCTCGTCTCGCTGCCGTTCTGCTTCTTCACCCTTGGGCAACTGGTGAACTGGCTCATGCAGGTGCAGATCATGCTGCGCTTCGTGTGGCAGTGCGGCGCGGTGATGCTGCTCTACCACTATCGGAAGGACATCCCGCAGCCCTGGGTGATGTGGGCGTACCCCTTCCCGGCCATCATCTCGCTGGTGCTGTGGTTGTACCTGTTCTTCACGGGACCGGTGGCGGGCATCATCTTCTCGTTCGCCTTCCTGGCGGTGGCGGCCGCGGCCTACCTGGTCTTCATCCGCATCCACCCCGAGGCGAAGGCCGACCAGGCCTGATGGAATCGGCGCCGCGCCCCGTGATGCCGGCGGGTGCTCCCGTCTACATGCTGGCGGTCGACCACCGCTGGCAGTGGGAGGACTGGTGCGACAACGCCGGGGTCGAACACGCACGCATTCCCGGCGTGAAGACGCTCGCCGCCGACGCCTTCCTCGACGCGTGCGCACAGGATGCGCGCATCGCGTCGCACGGAGCGCTGCTGATCGACGCCCTGTATGCAACGCCACAGGTCGATCGGCTCATGGCGGTGGGAGCCACGGTGGGCACGCCGGCCGAGTGGCCAGGCGCGCATCCGCTGCGCTGGCAGTCGGAGCCGATGGGTGACGCGCTGACGGGACGCTTCGTCAAGGTCCTGGCGCGTCATCGTCCGGAGTTTGCGGCGTCGAGCGTGCGGGAACAGATCGACCGGTTGCTCGACCTGCAGGCATGGTGCCGCGACCACGCGCAACCGCTCGTTCTCGAGGTCGTCGTGCCGCGCGCGACCGAGCCAGAAGCAGAGTTCGAGGCAACGGGGCGCGTGCCGATCATGGCCGGCTACATCCGCCGCGCCTACGCGGCGGGCCTGGTTCCCGATTACTGGAAGCTCGAGGGCACGACCGACGCCGCGGCGGCAACCCTGGTCGACCGGGCCATCGCCGAACACCCGTCGCCGCGGTTCCTCGTGCTCGGCAAGGCCGCCGGGATGGATCTCGTCGAGCGGTGGTTTGCGGCCGCAACCTCGATGACCACCGCTGCGGGGTTCGCCATCGGGCGCACCGTGTACTTCGAGCCCGCGACGCGCTGGCTGTGTGGCGAACTCACGCGTGACGCTGCGCGCGCGCAGATGACCGCGATGTATCGGCGCCTGGTCGACCTGTGGGAGGCCGCGCTGGCGCGGCCGGAGCGCCGCATCGACCGCACGGCGTGAAGTGGGCGACCCGCCGATGATTGCGCCACCGGCGGGTGCCCGTGCCGGCACCTAGATGAGCGTCCGCACCTTCGCGCGGTTCTCGTCGTAGGCGGGGCGGGCCGCTTCGACCGTGGCAACGGTCGATACCTGCGCCACCGGCACATCCCACCACGCTTCATATCCCGGCGAGCGCGCCGCGCGATCGACCGGGACCACGATCACGCTGACACCGCCGCTCGCGCTGGCCCTGGCGAGCGCACGCTCGAGTGCGGCCGCATCGGATGCGGTCTCGACCGATGCCCCCAGCGAGGCGGCGTTGGCCGCGAAGTCGACCTCGATGACGTCACCGTCGAGGATGCCAGACGAGGAGCGCCTGCGGTACTCGGTGCCGAAGCCCTGGCACCCGACCGCCTCTGACAGGCCGCCGATGCTGCCGAACCCGTGGTTGTCGAAGAGCACGATCGTCAACCGCACGCCTTCCTGGACCGCGGTGACGATTTCCTGCGCCATCATCAGGTACGAGCCATCGCCGACGAGCACATAGACCCGATGGTCGGGCGTCGCGAGGCTGACGCCGAGGCCTCCGGCGATCTCGTACCCCATGCACGAGTAGCCGTACTCGAGGTGGTACGACCCCGGCTCGTAGGCGCGCCAGTAGCGATGGAGGTCGCCGGGCAGGCTGCCGGCAGCGCACACGACGACATCCTGGCGGTCGACGAACCGGTTCACGTGCCCGAGCACTTCCTGCTGCGTGAGCACCAGGCCGTTGCGTGGCGCGAGGATGCGCGTCACTTCCGCGTCCCACTCGCGCCCGAGGTCCTGCACGCGTGCGCGGTATCCCGACGGCACCTGCCATCCGGCCAGGGCGTCGCGCAGTTCGTCGAGCGTGACGCGCGCGTCGCCGATGACCGGCAGGGCACCGGCCTTGTACGCGTCGAGTTCCGCGACGTTGATGCCGATGAAGCGCACACCGGGATGCGCGAAGATCGTGCGTGACGCCGATGTGAAGTCCGACAGGCGCGTGCCGACGAGGATGACCACATCCGCGTCTCGTGCGATGCGGTTGGCGGCGATGCCGCCCGTCACGCCCATCGGCCCGAGGTACTGCGGATGATCGGCCGCGAGGCTGCTCTTGCCGGCCTGCGTCTCGGCCACGCCGATCCCGGTGGCCTCGACGAACGCGCGAAGGGCGTCGGTGGCCTCGCTGTAGAGCACTCCGCCGCCGGCGATGAGGATGGGCTGTTGTGCCGCGCGAATCGCCGCGGCAGCAGCGTGCAGCGACTCGAGGTCGGGGCGCGTGCGTGGGATGGACCAGACGCGGCGTTCGAAGAGCTCGACCGGATAGTCGAAGGCCTCGGCCTGCACGTCCTGCGGCATGGCGAGCGTGACCGCCCCGGTGTCGGCTGGCGACGTCAGCGTGCGCATCGCCTCCATGAGGGCCGGAACGAGCTGCTCGGGCCGGTTGAGGCGGTCCCAGTAGCGCGAGACCGGACGGAAGCAGTCGTTGACCGACACGTCGCGCGACGCCGGGTACTCGAGCTGCTGCAGCACGGGATCGGGGGCGCGGTTGGCGAAGATGTCTCCCGGCAGCAGGAGCACGGGGATGCGATTGACCGTGGCCGTGGCGGCGCCGGTGATCATGTTGGTGGCGCCCGGGCCGATCGATGTCGTGCAGGCCCAGGTCGAGAGCCGGTTGCGGCGTTTGGCGTAACCGATGGCCGAGTGCACCATGGCCTGCTCGTTGCGGACGAGCACGTAGCGGAACCGGTCGCGGATCTCGAGCAGGCCCTGCCCGAGGCCGGCAACGTTGCCGTGGCCGAAGATGCCGAACGTTCCCTGGAAGAACTGGTGTTCCGTGCCGTCGCGGCGGACGAACTGCTGCGGCAGGAACTGCGCGAGCGCCTGCCCCATCGTGAGACGGCGCGTGGAGTGAGTCTTCACGGTGACGGGTCCTCCCCCCTCGACGGGGTCACGTCTTTCATTGCAGCAAAACTCAAGACCTGGCACGTCGGGGTCACGTCTTGAGAAATGCTGCAAAGAAAGACGTGACCCCTCAGTGACCTAGCGCACGGCGGTGGTGGTGGGCTTGCCCAGCGCCAGCACGTTGGCCAGCAGGCGGTACGCACCCGGCACGCCATACGGCAGCTGCCGGTGGAACGCATACGCAAAATACGTATACGTCCCCTTGCCGTGCTTCGCCTGCAGCCAGCCGCCCTTCTGCGGCGCCTGCCCCTTGTCGTACGTCTCGATCATCGCCGTATACGCCGGATCCCAGCCCGCCCAGAACTTCGACCCACGCTGCTCGACCCAGTTGTTGAAGTCGGCCAGCGTGATCTTGTTGGGCCAGTTCAACGCCTGCATGTCGGGCGCGAGGATCGTCACCGGCGAATCCTCCTCCGACACTTCCTCGGCACGCTGGCCGTGGTCGCCGGGGAACGGCGCGAACTTCGCAGGAATCAGCTCCTGCGTGTTGTAGAGCACGACGAGGTTGCCGCCCTCCTTCACGTAGTCGAGCAGGCGCTGGTTGTACGTCTTCAGGTCCTCGCGCACCGCGTACGCGCGCGTTCCCGTCATGATCGCGTCGTACTGCGACAGGTTCCCCGTCGCGAGGTCGGCTTCGGTCAGCAGGCTCACCTTGTAACCCAGTTGCTGGATGCCCGTCGGCACCTGGTCGCCCACGCCCATCACGTAGCCGACGTGCAGGCTCGGCACGACCTTGACGTCGAGGCCGTTCACGTCGACCTTCGACGCCCGATACAGGTACCGCACCTCCAGGTCGCGGTGATCGATCGTCTCGTAGCCTTCCTTGTACTGGCGCCCGTTCGCGGTCGCCACCGCCTCGATCGTGTACGCCTTGTTCTCGAGCGCCGGCACGTTCACCGTGAACGTGTAGGTGGCCCGCTCGCCCGCTCGCTGGAACGCGAACGGCTGCGTCGCCGGCTGCGACGTCCACGTCGCCGGCAGCGTCAGCGCCAGTTGCCCGTTGATCGCGCCCTCGTTGTTGTTGAGGAGGTCGACCGTCAGGTGCACCTGCTTCGTCGCCGCGCTCACCGGGATGATCGCGCTGCCGGGCGACACGCTGACGCCGAGCGCGGGCACGACCCGCAGTTCGCGGTGCACGTCACCATACGGAAGCTTCGGCTCGCGACGCGTCACCGTCGTGCGGGCGGCGACGT
>JAEUQQ010000059.1 GCA_016789685.1 Acidobacteriota bacterium
CCGCCGATTTCGAGATGCCGCCTGACGACGCCGACCAGGGCCTTGTCGGTCGCGATGACCCGATCGGCGTGGCGTGCGCAGACGCTGACGACGAACTGCAGCGGTGCATACGCGAGGCGCTTGAGCTTGACGCGATCGGGCGCCGAGCCCCCGAACTCCTCGAGGCCCTGCGGATTGAGCACGAGCGGGACGGTGGCCGCCGGCGTCCGCCCGCGGGCCAGCGCGTAGCCGAACACGCTCGCGCCGAACCCGTGCACGATGTCGATGGCGCCTCGCGCCACCAGGTCGTGCGCGACGCGGCCCGCCCGCCATCCGAACAGCGGATACGCCGTGTCGCGATCGAGGATTGTCGTCCCCCGGCGGTTGGCCAGCGGGAACGATCGGTAGGGGACGTGGTGGAACGTCGCGGGCAACGCGCGAGCCGTCGCGGGATCGCGGGGCGGCGGCGTGATGACCGCGACCGCCACGCCAAGCCGCGCCAGGTGTACGACCAGGTCGTGCACCGAGCGTTCGAGCCCGCCGACGCCGTGCAACGGCGCCATCGCCCTCGCCACGACCGCGACACGCAGCGGAGCGCTCACGGCCGGCCGCCGGTTGTCGCGGCGCGCCGCGCGATCACGTGCCGGTAGATCAGCTCGACGCGTGCGGCCACCGCCCCCGCGTCGAAGGTCGCTTCGACGTGACGGCGGACGCCATCCCCCAGCCGCTGCCGCAGCGGCGCGTCCGAGGCGAGCTGCGCGACGTGGTCGCCGAGTTGTGCCGCGTCGTGCGACAGCAACCCGGTCTCACCGTGCCGGACGATGTCGCCGGTGCCCCCGGTGTTCATCGCGGCCGCGGGCACACCCAGCGCGCCCGACTCGAGCAGCACGCGGCTGAGCGACTCCGGGCCAAACGACGGGAAGACGACGAAGGCGGCGCGCGCCATGATCGCCAGCGTGTCGTCGCGGGTGCGCCACCCGGCGAGGCGCACGTCGAGCCCTGCGTCGGCCGCCTCGCGTGCGAGCGAGTCGCGCATCGACCCGTCACCGACCACCACGAGCGGCACCTGCAGCCGGGCACGCCGCAGCGCGGGCACGAGGAAGGCGATGCCCTTGTTGGGCTCGAGTTTGCCGGCGTAGACCGCGAACGGCCCTGCGGGCACGTCGACCACGGTGTCGGCGGCCGTCGCGCGCACCCGGGCGAGGTCGACCGGGTTGGGTACGATCTCGAGCGGCGTGCCGGCGATTTCCGGCGCGCGTGCCCGCAGGTCACCGCCGATCACCGAGCTGACGGCGATGATGGTGTCGACACCTGCCAGCGCGTGCCGCTTGCGGGCGAGGTTCGCCCGCATGTACGGAATCATCGGCAGCGCCAGGGGCCAGGGGGCGCCAGCCCGCGGCCGCACGCAGCGCGTCATGGTCGAAGCCGTGCACGCCGCGCAGAGCCTGGCATCGTCGCGATCGACGATGAGGTCGGCCCAGTAGCAGACGGGCCAGTAGTCGCGCACCGTGGCCACCACCGGCCACGGCCCCAGCGCACGGGCATGCACGGCCGAGGGAATCGTCAGCACGTGCTGGGCGTGGACGACGTCGATGGACAGGGCGCGGGCGTAGTCGGCGAGCAGGCGTCCGAACTGCGGATAGAGCCGTTCGTTCTTCACGTAGTTGCGCACGAACGGCGCGCGCGGGGCCCACGATCCGGCTTCGACGACCTCGAAGCCGTCGTGTTCGCGCGTGCGCAACCCCGGCGTCGTGCCGGGCTTTGGCTGGATGACGTGCACCGCATGGCCTCGGAGCCGCAGTTGCCGGGCGAGTTCGTACGTGCTCCATCCGCTGCCGCCGCAGACGGGCGGGAAGGCGTCGGTGGCGAGCAGCACGCGCAGCGGTGTCATCGCGGGCTCCGCGTGGCCAGGCACGCGGCGAAGGCCGAGGCGAGTCGCTCGCAGTGCGCCTGCCACGAGTAGTCGCGCACAGCGCGTTCGCGCGCGGCCATGCCGAGTTGCTGGCGCAGCTCCGCGTCGTCGACAAGCCGCGCGAGGGCATCGCGCAGGCCATGCGCCTCGCCGGCGTCGTACAGGACGCCCTCGATGCCGTCGCTGACGAGCGCCGCCAGCCGCGGGAGGCGTGGCGCGACCACGGGCCGTCCGCTCGCGAGGTACTCGAACACCTTGAGCGGCGACCAGTAGAACGCCAGCTGCAGCGGTGGGTGCGCAGAGACATCGAACGGCGCCACGCCGATGTCGCTGGCGGCGAGTGCGGCAGGCATCTGGTCGTAGGGCACCGCCCCGGTGAACGTCACGCGCGGCAGGCCGTACCGGGCGGCCGCGGCGCGGACGCGCGGCAGCTCGGGCCCATCGCCGATGAAGACCGCGTGCACGCGCGCGCGCATTCCCGTCTCGAGCGCTGCCACCGCATCGACCAGCAGGTGCGCCCCGTGCCACGCGCGGAAGGCGCCGGCAAACACCACCACGACTTCGTCGGCGGTGCGCGCGTACGGCGCGGTGCCAGGTGCCGACGGGGCGAAACGGTCGGTGTCGGCGCCCCACTCGATTTCGACCACGTCGCCGTCGTCGATGAAGGCGGGGAGGATCGAACGCTGCGGCGTCACGAAGAGGTCGGCGTGTCGGCAGACGTGCTCGCGCCAGCGGCGCATCGGCTCGATGAGCAGCAGGCGATCGAGCGTGCGCTTGGCCGAGCCGGGATGATCGATCACCGGCGCGTTCACCTCGAGCACGCGCAGGGCGTCGAGTTCACCGGCCGCCAGGATCCCCTCGCCACCGAAGTTGTGGTACCGCTCGAGGATGACGTCGGGCCGCCACGCGCGCGCCAGGCGCGCGACCGCGGGTTGCCGCGCCATACGCAGGTGCGGACGATGGCCCGGCGAGGGCAGCGCGATCCAGTCGAGGTGATCGGCGTGGCAGGGATCGACGGGAAAGGGGCCGTCGCCGCGGCCGGTCAGCACGCGGACGTGATGCCCGTGGCGCGCGAGGCCCTCGGCGACCGCGCGCACGTGCGTCGCGCCCCCGGTGGTACCGGGGACGCGCTGGTCGAGCGCGCAGTAGAGGATGCGCATGCGCGCGCTACCCGGCCGACGGCCGTGCCGACTCCTTCACGAGCAGCGCGAAGAAGGGGCCCGACTGGATCCGGCCGAAGAGCCACACGTCGAGCATCATGAGCGTCGTCAGTGCCTGCAACACGCCGTAGACGAGGCCGCCCCGCGCGATGCGCGCCTTGGCCGACGTGCGCGCGTCGCGCACCGCCGCGGCGGAGTCGCTCGTGCCGGCGGGTTGCCGGGCGCGGGCGCGTGAGGCCATGGCGTGCTCGGCCATCCGCATCAGGATGTTCTCGACGAAGCCGCCGATCAGCGGCGTGTAGTAGCGGATGCGCTCGATGCGGAACCCGGCCGCGCCGACCGTCTGCTCGAGGTCGGGGATGTCGGCCAGCGGGTTGAGGTGGTCTGACTTCCGCAGGCGCTCGACCGTCATGTCGATCAGGCCGCGGCGCTCGAGCCAGGCGGCCAGGTGGTTGATCCAGCGCAGCCCGCGCGCAATCGGGGCGTTCTTCCTGACGTGCGTGTAGACGAACAGGGCACCGCCCGGCGCCATGACGCGCGCCGTCTCGCGCAGGAAGCCCTCGAGCGCGTCCTTTGACAGGTGCTCGAACACGTCGAGCGACCAGGCCTTGTTGAAGCTGCCGTCGGGGAACGGCATCCGCCGCAGGTCGCCGAGCACGAGGTCGGTCTGCTCGATAGCCTCGTGCGCGAAGAACGGGGCGACGTCGACACCGACCATCCACGCGCCGGTGTCGTGGTTCCACAGCATCATCCGTCCGCTGCCGCACCCGAGGTCGATCAGGCGGTCGTGCGGCGTCAGGGCGAGGAAATCGCGCAACATGCGGTTGCGCACGCCCGCCCCCAGCAGCGGCGGCGACACGCGCTCGTGTCGCGCATCGACGTGCAGGGCTTCGTCGGTGTACTTGGTGGTCTCGTTGAACGCATCGGCCGGCCGCAGGTCGATGTACCCGTGCCCGGGCGCAAAACCGCGGTGGCAGTTGGGACAGACAAACCGGGCGCCTTCGTCGCGAAGCGGGAATCGGCAGTCAGGGCACGAGACGAGGGCACGAAGCCGGGGCGAGATCATTGCGGCGTCGGATCATACCGTAGGGACGGGCGCGCCGCCCGTCGTGGCCAGCCGCGCCACCAGGCCGCCGATGGTCGCGGCCCTGACGTCCCAGGAGAAGGCGGCCGCGCGCGCGGCCGCGCGTGCCGCCAGCGCCGAGGCGAAGTCGGGCTCGGCCGACAGGCGGCGCAGGGCGGTCGCGAGGGCCTCGGCATCGCCGGGCGCGACCAGCAGGGCCTCGCGTTCGTGGCCGACGACCTCGCGGAACGCCGGCAGGTCTGACGCCACGATCGCCCGGCGGGCGGCCAGGTACTCGAAGAGCTTCAGCGGCGACGAGTAGTCGCTCGACAGCGTCGTGGCGACGTTCGGCAACACGAGGACGTCGGCCCCGGCGAGGTGCGATGCCACGGCCCGCGGCGCGACGAGCCCGGTGAATCGCACGCGGTCGGCGAGGCCGCGATCGCGCGCTGCCTGCTCGAGGCGGCCGAGGTCGGGTTCGGCGGGATGTCCGCCGACCACGAGGCCATCGACTTCTGGCGCCCGTGCGAGGGCCTGGATGAACACATCCACCCCCTTCCAGGGGTAGAGGTGGCCCGCATACGCGGCGACGCACCGGCCGGCGCGCGGCCTGGCCTGGCTGGCCGCGATGTCGGCGGCCCGCACGCCGTCGTGCGCGACGACGACGGTGGCGTCGGCGTCTGGCCGCGGGCCGAAGCGCCCAGCCAGCGCGTCGCGCAGGCGCGACGTGATCGCGACGTAGCCATCGGCGCGTCGCCAGACCCTCGCCTCGCGGCGTGCGAGGCGGCGCTGCTTGGTCAGGGATGCCGCACGGGCGCCGGTCAGCAACGTGTCGAGTTGCGCGGCGACCTGGTCGCTCAGGCCATGCGATTCGTAAATCACCGGCGGGCGCAGCCGCCGCGGGACGCCCAGGAGCAGCGACGCGAGCAGCAGATCGCGTGTGAACACGGCATCGACGCCGCGCGACAACGCGTAGCGTACCGCCGACCTGAGGTAGCCCATGCGGCGCGCGGCGCCGCCGCCCGAGAGCGGCACCTGCGTGATCACGAACTGGTCGAGCGGGGCGACGCCATAGTAGTCAAGGGGATCGCGCGGGGGCTCGTGCGTGTCGGTACGGACGACGAGCCGGACGTCGAGTCCGCCGCGCGCGAGCGCATGGCAGGTCTCGATGGTCTGGATGCCGTTGGCCCGCTCGATGGGGAAGCGGATGTCGGCGAGGTAGAGCAGTCGCAGGGCGCGCCCGGTCATGGCGTTGGCGGCGTCTGCTCGTAGAAGGAGTCGCGCTCGCCGAAGTAGCGGGCGGCGATGCCGGGCAACATCCGCGGCAGCTCGACGAACGACGTGTAGGCGTTGCGCGCGGGCTCGAGGCGCTGGCGGTCCATCAGGCGCATGCCGAACTGCACGATGAGGCCGAGGTTCCACCACGCGCCGAGCATGAAGGCCGCGACGAGCACGCGACGCGCGGCGCGGGTGCGGGCGTGGGCCCACCACACCGACAGGCCGACGGTGAGCAGGGCCGAGACCGCGACGAACCGGCGCTGGCCGAACGCGCCGGCGACCGTCCACGACTCGACGCTGCCCGCGACGTAGACCTGCAGGGCCACCATTGCGAGCAGGCACACGGCGATCCACCTGACGTCCTGGCGGCGTCGCGGGCGGTCATCGACCGAAAATGGCGTGGCCGGCGGATCGGCGGTCAAGACCATCCACGCGAGGCCGAGGATGGCGAGCGCCGCCAGCGGCGTCCACACCAGGAATCCGTGCGACGTCGAGGTCAGCACGTCGAGGGCGTGCGGCGCCGTCCACGTCATCTTCCGCGTGACGAGCCGCGAGGGGAACATGTAGCCGTTCAGCGACAGGTAGGCGAGTGCCTGCGGCACGAAGCCGGCCGCGGCCGACAGCGCGCCGACCACGCCGGCGCGCACGACGGTGGCGCGGGGCGTTCGCGCGAGCGCGAGTGTGCGCAGCCAGTCGAGGGCAGGGCCGGCCACGAAGAAGAGGTCCTGTTCGCGCACCATGGCCATCAGGGCGCCTGACAACCCCAGGGCCACGGCCCAGCCCGGACTCCACGTCTCGCGGGCACGCAGCCACGTCAGCGTGAAGAGCGCCACCGCAAAGGCCGAGCATGCATGCGACATCGGCGGCGCCACGTACATGTAGAAGACGAGTGGCGTGCCGCAGAGCACCGCGAGCGCCGGCGCGAGGGCGGGGCCGACGAGGCGACGGGCGATGCGGATCGACAGCCAGAGCGCGAGCATGCCGTACGCCGCGGATCCGTAGGCAACGGCCGCGATGTAGGGCGCCGAGAACCCATCGACGGCGACCGCCGGATCGTGGCCGGCGCGTGCGCGGGCGACCAGGTCGCCCACGGCATAGAACGGGGCCCACAGCAGGGCGCTGCCGATGGTGCCGAAGTTGATCCGGCGCCCGGTCTCGGTCGTGCGCTCGAGAAATGTCTCGTGGAAGCCGGGGCTGGCGGCGATGCCGCGGTCGTAGAACCATCGGTACTCGTTCTCGAACGAGACGTCGCGGTCGAACCACAGCGAGCGCAGGTACGCGAAGTACTGGATTTCGTCAGAGGCGTAGATGCGCGGCGTGACCGCCGGCAGGGTCACGACGAAGAGCAGGGCGAGCAGCAGTCCGGCGCGGCGTTCCATCAGGCGGTCGCCAGTTGCCACGCCACCTGGATGGCGTTGAAGATCGCGTGCGAGACCATCGGGGCAACGATACTGCCGCGCGCCAGGAAGACGACGCCCCAGATCAGGCCGAGGGCACCCGTGTAGACGGCGGCGTCCCAGCCCTGCACCTCGGCGTGCCCGAGGCCGAACATCGCGCTGAACACGACGAGACCCAGCGTGCGCCCACCGAGATGCTGGCCGAAGCGGTGCAGGATGAAGCCGCGCTGCAACTCCTCGCGGACGCCACCACCCACGACCGCGACGACCCCCATCACCAGGGCCGACCAGGGGGTCTTCATCAGGTCGGCCAGCGGATTGTCGGGCACATCGTGCAACCAGGGCGCCAGGGCCTGGACCAGCGCGCCGAGCAGTGCCACCGTCAGGAACACGACCGGGACGAGCCCGACGCCCATCACGACCTCGCCGCGGGGCGGGCGGCGGCCCAGGAGCACGTCGCGTGGGCGCTCGCCGCGGTAGCGCAGGAACGTGACGACGAGCACGGCCGTCACCACCGTGTCGACGAGCGTGGGCACGGCCACCATGAGCAGGCTGAGAGAACCGTCAGGGCGCCGCATCGGCACGCCGGCGGCGATCATCGCGCCGGCCACGAGCACCTGGGTGAGCAGGCCCGTGGCGAGGCACACCTCGACGAACGACAGCGCCCGGTCGTGCCACGAGACACGTGCCGTCACGGCGCCAGCGGGCGCGACCGCCTCGATGTCGTCGGCAAAGGCTGGGGGGGGCGCCTGACCGTCGGTCACGGCGTGCGACTGTACCACGCTCGCGCCGTGCTACACTCCGGCTCGGTTCCCTGCGGCGCGCGAGTCGCCTGGTTGCTTCCCCCTCGGCCCGATCCCGGGCGCGCGAGATCGCGTGTCAGGACGAGTCGTCGACTCGCCATCGACCCTATCCGCCTGCCATGCCGGAGCGCGCCCG
>JAEUQQ010000084.1 GCA_016789685.1 Acidobacteriota bacterium
TGTCATTCAGGTCCCGTACCTGACCGGTGATCTGGTAGTCCCTTGGCGTCAACGTCACGCGAAAGTTGTCGACGGCAATGGTGTTGATCACCGTCCCGGACCTGCCAAGATTGTTGAGAACCGCGATACCGAACTGGAGCGGACTCGCACCCGCGCTGAAGTCGGGCGTGTCACCGTCCGGGTTGACGCCGAACCGGCCGGCCGCAGGGTTCGTGTCGAACGACTCCGCGGTGAGCCCCTCCCAGGACACGCTGCGCCACGCCCCGTATGAGAACTCCCTCCACGGATAGGAGTAGTAGAGCTTGCCGCCCTGCCTGAGCACCAGTTGCCACGCGGTGACGCCGATGACGAATTGCCTGAGGTCGACGCTGACGTCGATACGACCGATCGCCCCCGACTGACCAGGCGCGTAGGTGACGTCTTCCTTGATCCCGCCGGTGAGGATGAGATCGCCGTATCGAATCGTGTGGACGGCGACAAAGGCGGGCGCCGGGTTCCCAACGGTCACGTCCTGCTGCCCTCCGCTCGACGTGGATGTGCCAGGACCGATGCCCACCGCGTTGGGATCGTCCATCACGCGGGAGAAGTGCGACCACGAGACGAATTCCCTGTCGTCGATGACGGTCTGACCGGAGACTTCCAGTGCGCTCACGAACACCAGCGCCGACGCCGCAGCGCTCGCCTTCCAAAGGACACTCATCGCTACTCTCCCCCATGCTCTGCTGCGACGCGTCGTTTCCGTCCACGCCCGGGCCGATCGACCAGGAGGGCGTCCACGCCACCCTGGCGAAACCGCGCCTTCCACAAGACAACCGTCCGTCGAGCCACTCCAACCGTCTCTGCGATTGCTCGTTCTGGCAGGCCATGGCTCGCGTGCCACGCAATCGCGCACCTCTTCGCCAGCCTTTGCGGCGTTGACCCGGCGCGCATCATCCGGATCAAGCGCTCGCGCTGGTGCGGCCCCATCTCGAACGCCTGGCGTTCCGCCCTGACCATCTGCGTGTCCGTGCGCACGCCGCGAATGACACGCCGATCGCCGCAGCCACGCTGGGCCTGCGGAGCGGCATGCACGACCGCTGCCAGCGCAAGCGAAGTAAGAACATGAAGTAGATCGTCCAGCCCTGCCAGCATTGCGCCCGCAAAGCACGCGGCCTCATGCCCAAGGCGCGTGGACGATCTACTCGAGACCCCGGCGGCGCGCGGCGCGTCGGAGTGATTCACCTGGGCGACTTCTGTCTCTGGTGCGAAACAGGTCGGCGATTGTGTCTGCCCGATGTCGCCTCGCGGCTGCGGCAACGCCCGCGCTCTCATGAACGACAAACGTCTGCCGCGAGGATCACTCACACGGTCGCCCGCGACGGCAGTGGCCATGGACCAACGTTGCAGTCCACGCAATGGCACACTCGCCCCCTGCACGCATGCGCCGTGCCGGGACGTTCTCGGGTGCAGGCGCTTCTGACTGGTCGTGGTCGCCCAGGCCGGACGGCCGGGCATCGACGGGTCAGTTCATCGATTCGAGTTGCACGCGCATCCACGGCCGCGCCAGGCGCAGGTCGCGCTTGACGGTCCCACTGCTGATCCCGAGCGCCGTGGCCACGTCGTCGATCGACACGCCCGCCAGATCGTGAAGCTCGAACACTTGCGCTCGACGAGGGTCCATCGACGCCAGGCGGTCGAGGAGCGAATACAGACGCTCGATCGCCACTTCGGCGCCCTCGCCGCCGACACGACCGAGTGCACTGTCGGTGACCCGCAGGGCCGTCGGTGGACGCTTGGCGGCACGATCGCGCTTGGCGAGGTCGATGAGCACATTCCGCATCACGACACAGACCATGGCATAGAACCTCGCGCGATTCTCCCAGGAGGCCGGGTAGTCTGCGACTCTGACGTACAGCTCGCTGAGCAGTTCGCGGGGCTCGACCTTGTGCTGGAGTCGCCATTGACGGCTGATCGCCTTCCGGGCAATCGCCAGAAGGTCATCGTGGGCCAGCTCGAACGCCTGGTCGCGGGCCGCGAGGTCGTCATCGCTTTTCCAGGCCGCGAGGAGCGTTGTCAGATCCGCCGATTTCAGATCGTCCATGACTCGCAGAGTGTAGCAGGCACTCCTGGCGGCGATCCGGCCGTTGATTGCGGTACACTCCCGCCGCCGCGACGATCGACCCCATCTCCCGAGGACTCACATGGCCGCACCTGAGGAACGCGTATACGAGTGCTATCGGCGCATTGTCGACCTGCCGACGGCTGAGTGGGCAGAGGCGGTGGCACACAGCGGGCTCGACACCGATGCCCGACAGGCCGTCGAGCGACTGCTCGACGCGTTTCGGCAGCAGCCAGAGGCGATGTCGGAGCGGCCGGATCTTCCCCCACTGTCGGATGTCGTCTCTGACGAACTCGTCGGACGGATCCTGGGAGCGTACCGCATCGTCGAACGTCTCTCGCGCGAAGGCGGCATGGGCGCGCTGTATCGGGCCGAGCGCGCAGACGGGACGTTCACCCGCCCTGTCGCTGTGAAGGTCGTCCGTCATGGGCTCGACACGGGGCGCTTCGCGCGTCGGTTCGACGCAGAGCGTCACATCCTCGGTCGGCTCGAGCACCCTGGCATCGTGTCGCTGATCGACGCCGGGGCCACCCCGAGCGGTCGGCCCTACTTCGTCATGGAGTTGATCGATGGCGGCTTGCCCATCGATGAGTACTGCCGCGTTCGCGGGTTGTCGGTGCGGGAGCGCCTGGTGCTCTTTCTCGAAGTGTGTCAGGCGGTGGCGTACGCACATGCACGCCTCGTCGTGCACCGCGACATCAAGCCGGGAAACATCCTGGTGACAACCGATGGACACGCCAAGCTCCTCGACTTCGGCCTGGCCAAGCTGCTGGCTGACGAGCCCGGCCCCCGGTCGGTCGATCTCACGGCACCTGGCGAACGCCTCCTGACGCCCGAGTACGCCTCTCCCGAACAGGTGCGCGGTGAGCCCGCCTTCCGTTCGTCTGACGTCTATTCGCTCGGCGTGGTGCTCTACGAGTTGCTCGCGGCACGCCGACCCTACGTCTTCGCGAGCCGTGACATCCGGGAGGTCCAGCGCGTGGTCTGCGACGTCGAGCCGCTCAAGCCGAGCGCCGCCCTGCGGTCCGCGTCCCGCTCGCTCGATGCGCCCGGCGATGGCGAGGCGGTTGGTGGCGCGCACAGGCCTGAGCACGTGTCCAGGATCCTGCAGGGCGACCTGGATGCGATCGCCATGAAGGCGCTCCGCAAGGAACCGCAGAACCGCTATCAGTCGGTCGCGGAGCTTGCCTCCGACATCGAGAGGTACCTCGGCGGGCTGCCTGTCGCGGCCCACGCAGGCACACGGGCGTACGTGCTGTCGAAGTTCGTGCGGCGCCATCGCGTGGCATTGACGTCGGCCGCGCTCATCGGTATCAGCCTCATCGGCGGAGTAGCGGCAACGCTACGGCAGGCGCAGGTGGCAGATACGGCGAGGCTCGAGGCCGAACGCCAGCGGGCGGTCGCCCAGCGCCGCTTCGACGAAGTCAGGAACGTCGCCACGACCTTCGTGTTCGACGTCCACGACGCGATCGCCGACCTCTCCGGAGCCACCCCGGCCAGGCAGATGGTCGTCGCCAGGGGGCTCTCGTACCTCGACCTCCTCGCGAAGGAAGCGTCAGGCGACGCGGGGTTGCGACTCGAGCTGACCGACGCCTACTTCCGCATGGGCGCAATCCAGGGTGGACCATTCGGATCGAATGTCGGTGATGTGAAGACCAGCCTCGGCAGCTTCGAGAAAGCCCTGAGCTTGGTCGAGCCGCTGGCAGCCCGCGAGGGCGCCGACGTGCGGTCGCGCACTGCCCACGCCAGAGCCCTGGAAGGCGTGTCTGAGGCACTGTTTGCCAACGGGCGGACGGCAGAGGCCCTGGCGAGCCTCGAACGGGCTGTTGCCGAGAGAGCCTCGTTGTTGCAGCTGGAACCTTCGAATGCCGCGCACCTCGAGAGCCTGGCGCGCAGCGAAGGCCGCCTGTGTGTCCTGCTGGTCCCGGCGGGAAACCTCCCGGGCGCGTTGGATGCGTGCCTCCGCAGTCGCGCGGCTTTCGACACGGTCACGTCGCGTGGCAATGCGGCGCGGCCGTTGATGCGGGCGGCCGCCTTGAACGACTCGGCCCTCGGCAATGCCCTGCGCCTGAGTGGCAAGCCCGCGGATGCGAAGGCCTCGTTCGCGCGGAGCATCGAGCGCCTCGGCGGGCTCGTTGCGAGCGACCCGTCAGACGCGACCTCGAAGCAGAACCTGGCGACCGCGTTGATCCAGGCTGCGAGCAACGACTCTGTGCTGCGCGATTGGCCGTCAGCGTCGCTGTTGTATGAAAACGCCGTTTCGATGATCGACACGCTGCGCGCTGCCGATCCCGCCAATGAGCGGCTGCGAGCCGTACTCACCTTCGTGCTGTTGCGTCGAGCGCCGGCGCTCGTCGGCAGCGGGAAGCCTGCCGAGGCGATCGCGTCCTCCCGTCGAGGTTTGACCATGTTGGGACAGCAGGCGACGCGCCCCGGGGCGGGGCCAACCGACAAGAACGACTATGCGAGCTGGCTGATGACGTGTGAGCCCGCGTCACTGCGGAATCCGTCGCTGGCCCTGCGCTTCGCACGACAGGCCGTGGATGCCGCGCCCGGCAATCCCGTCTATCTCGACACGTTGGCGCTGGCGTACTTCCATACGGGCGATCAGGGGCGGGCACTCGAAACGGGCACGCTGGCACTGACGAAGCTCCCACCGCAGCCACCAGGCACGGCGGCCGCGGGGCTGCGCGCGGAAATCGAGGGACACCTGGCGATGTTCAAGAAGGGGGCGTAGGTCCGCGCTACCACGCGGTATCGCCGCGGTGCCCCGGCGCTCAGCCATCCGCTCGCCCTTACCGCCGCACGACCGCGGTGAGGTCGAGCATCCTGACGCCCTCACCCACCAGCGTGATGGGCACACCGCTCGTGGCGGTGTCTTCGATCCGCTGCCACAGTCCGTCTGGTCCGGTGCTGCTGTAGATCGCGGCCACGCGGTAGTCGCCGGGCGGTAGTGGTCCCACGCCGTAGGAGCCGCCGCTGCACTCGCCCGTCGCCACGAACGGCGATGCGAGGTTGCGGCGCGCCGGGTCAGTGCTCACGACAAGCACATCGCACCGCTCGCGTGGCATCGCGTCTGACCGCACGCGGCCGATGAGCACAGTACCTGTCGACGTGACGACCAGTTCCACGTCGGCGCGCGCGAGTTCGTCGGCGGCGAGCGACGCTCCCAGCCGATCGCGGCCATCCACCAGCACGTGCTCGAGCCGAAGCCCGGCGTCGTCTGGCAGCATCAGCCCCAGTTCCACCTCGTCGGTCATCGGCGTCACGACGAACGTGCCATCGGGCTGCACCGGCGCCGCCGCCACCACGCGCAGGATGTCCCACACCTCGCGCAGGCGTTGCGAGACGACGAAGATCTCCGCCGGCACGCGCGCCGCGGGATCGTCACGGATCGTCAGGCGACCGCGAATCGACGGCCGCCGCTGCAACTGGATGCGCACAGGCGGCGCCGATGGTGCGGCATCGACGATCAGCGTGGCGCGACGGCGTTCGCCGACCTCGCCGTGACTGGGCATCTGGACGGCCTCGAGACGCCAACGTCCGGCGACGACATTGGCGATCCGGAACCGTCCGCCCTCGTCGGTGAACGCAGCGGCCTCGGGCACGTCGTCCTCCGCGGATGCGTCGCTGGTGGCCATGACCAGCACCGCTGCACAGGGCGCCCCCTCGTCATCGACCACCTGGCCCGCGATCGTCGTGGTCGGCTGGTGCGCCATCCGGATCGTCACGCCCCCGTGCTCGACCCCGCGCGACACGACGAACGTCGCGGCCGATCCCGGGCGGCGGGTGCCGGGTGCCCAGACGATCGGCGATGCAGACCCGGCCACATGCGCGGGTGTGCCGCGGGCTGCGGACGGCGCCGGGCGCGTCACACCGACCAGGTACGTGTCGTCGACAAGCGTGTGCAGGCGGAAGTACCCCCTGTCGTCGGTGACTGCCGACACCGTCGACGACGACGGGTCAGCGTCGAGAAACGACGCGGGGCGCGGCGACGACGCGTGAGCGCCGCGAAGGGCCGCGACAACAGCGTCTCGAGCCGGCACCGCCGCCACCAGCTGGCCGGCAACCGGGAGGCTGTTTTCGTCGATGACCACGCCTTCAATGGCGCCGCCGCGCTCGAGGCGGAGTTCGATGCCCGACAACACGCCACCGGGCGTCACCTCGTTGCCTGGGGCATCGGCACCGCCGACGGCATCAGGCCAGAAGGTCTCGAGGAACCCCGGATGCTCGACGCGGAACCAGACGAAGCCGGCTGCCGGCAGGTCGATGCTGAATTCGCCCCGTGCGTCGGTCTCGACCACGTGCCCGTCGCCCTCGACAGACGCGGTGACGCTTGCGCCGGCAATCGGCGTTCCTGTCGCAGCGGCGGTCACGCGCCCAGACACGCGTGCCCCCTCGACGGGCTGGCCAGTGGCCGACGCCGCCGCGGCAAGCGTCAGGCCTCCGGCGACAACAAGCGGCATCAGTCGCGGCACGGCTCGATCTCCCTTCGATGGAGGCCCACGGCGCGCGGCGCTCAGTCCACTCGCGCGGCACGACCCACTGCCCCAATCCAACGGCGCGGGAACGGAATGCTGACACATGGCATCACCGCCCGCGGTCCCGTAGAATGGCGCCGGAGCCACATCACGTCGTGACCGCGCCATCGCGTACGTTCAGGAACGACAGTCAACGCAAGTGCTACGAGCGCGTATCAACTCATCTGCAGTCGTCATTCCGCGACCGCGTCACGGTGGATCCGGATCTGCCGAAGTTCCGGATCCCGATGGGTTCGACCGCCGTTGACATCACGGTGTACGCCTTCGAGGCCGAGGCACTCGTCCACCTTCGGGCGCTTGTGGTCCACGGCGCGCGGCGAGACGTCGACCTCTACGACACCTTGCTGCGCCAGAACGCCCAGCTGGTCGTCGGCGCGTTTTCAGTCGACGCCGATGGCGACATCGTGGTCACGCACACGATCCCGGCGGCAGCTGTGACAGAAGAGACGCTCGATGCCTTCGCTCGCGGGGTGATCAACGTCCTCGACGTGGCCGACCACTTCGACGACTTCATCCAGGGACGTTGGGGCGGCCAGCGCACGATCGATCGCGGATAGCCCGCACGGCCGCACGCGTGGGCGCGCTCGCCGTAAGCGATCGCCGTGCGCTCCGTTCTGCACACGAGGGCGACCGACACCGCGTCGCCGCGTCGCATGGAGTTCTCGTTCGATCCCGCCACCGGCCGCCTCTATCGACGCGACGAGGAACACTCGGTCTTCTCGCCGTGGCCCGAGCCGATGGTCGTACGCCACGACCTGGGCGGGGGCTGGCGGCACATCCACCCGGCACTGAGCATCGCGCCACCCGTCGACGACCCCGCGCTCGCGGCCTACCTCGAGCCGATTCCGCGACCGGTCATCGACGCGATCGCGCCCTTCGCCGTCGCGTATCATTGGGAACTGCTCGCGTTCGCCGGGCGACACGGCGAGCCGGCGAGCGACATGCTCCGCAGCAACCCGGCGCTCGGCTTCATGATCGCGCGCAACGCCGAGTTCAGGCGGCTGCCGTGCGCGGCCCCGCACGACATCGAACGTCAGTTGCTTGCTCGCGGCGTCAGGCAGCACGAGGCGCTGTCGTGGCTCGGCTTTCCCGAGGCGCCTCGCGTCAGGCGCATCGTCAGCAGGATCACGCACGACGCGATCTCGCCGCGCGCGTTGCGGGGCATACGCCGTCACATTGCCGCACCCGCCGTCCGGGAGCGGCTCGCGCACGTGCCTCGGCTCACGCGAGCGGTCGTGGAACTGGTGGGCCGGGGACTCATCGACTACGTCTCGGCACGCCTCGTGGCCGACGTGGCCGACATGCCCGCCGGCGACGCTGACCGTCTGCTCCTGAGAATCGAAGATACCGTCTTCTACTGGCCGCTCGTCTTCGCTGGCGAACCGGCGCCGGTGCTGCACAGCGTCGCACGGGCGC
>JAEUQQ010000089.1 GCA_016789685.1 Acidobacteriota bacterium
GCGTTGGATGGCGCAATCGTACCGCGCGTGCCGTGGGGCGCGACGCGTGACCGGGGGGGCGGGCTGATCCGGGAACTACCGGCGGCGCTGGGTGCCCGACGGTGCGGTTGCGCACGTGGCGACGACGCCGCCATCGGGGACGTCGAGGTCGAGCGTGGCCACTTCGCCCGCCCGCACGTCGACGGTGCACTGGCTGCGCAGGGCCCCGCTGCCCACCGGCGTGACCGTGACCCGGTAGGTGCCTGCGGCGAGGTCGACGGCACCGTAGAATCCGTTACCGTCGCTGGTCGTGTCGATGCTCGATCCATTCACCATCGCGATGGTGATGCTGGCGCTGTCGACTGGCACGCCCCCGGTGGTCCGGATCAGACCGCGCAGGTGGCCACGGTCAGACGCGTCCTTCCAGGGCATCGCCGGCACGGGCACGTCGAGAGCGAACGCGCCGACGGTGAAGGTCGCTGGGTTCTCGAGCCATTGGCCGTTGCCTGCGCGGCCAAGCGTGAATCCGGTCACGAGATCGTCAAATGCGCGCAGCGGCGTGTCGCGCCCCTCGGGAACCGAGTAGGGGTTGCCCAGGACCGGAGCGTTGTTCGCACCCATCGAAAACAGTGCCACGCCATCGTTGGTGCCCGACGCCAGCGCACGCCGCGTCTGCGCGAGCGTGCCTTCGAGGCTGTTGAGGTACGCGCCGAGCCCAATCATCGTGTGCCGCGACGCACGCACCGACGCCGTGAAGTCGCTCCACTGCTCGAATGATTCGCGTCCACTGGTGGTGTGGTGGGTGCGGTACACCATCGGCACCGCCAGGTCGAGGATGCCGGAGCGAAGCCAGTGTTTCCAATCCTGGAACACGCGCCACGACGCTTCGGAGTCGTCCCAGGCTGCTTCGGACGTCGGCGCATTGCCGTTGGCGATCAGGGCGGCCGAAAGTTTCACCCGCGGCTTGATGGCCGCGATCTCGAGGTACAGCCGCGTCACGAAGGCCGTGACCTGCGCGCGACGCCACGCGTTCCATTGCGGATCGCCGGCAGCCGGAACCGTCCCCTCCACGCCATACCGTCGGGCGTAGCGTTCGAGGCTGACCGCGTTGTATCCGACCGAGGCCCCCGTGCCCGGTGTCTGGCCGCTGGTGCTGATCTCGGGGTAGCGGATGCGATCGAGGTGCAATCCGTCGATGTCGTAGTTGTCGACGAGGTGCAGCAGGACGTCGAGCGAATAGGCCGCCGCCTCGGGGTGCCCGAGGTCGATCCAGAAGTCGCTGCCGAAGCGGTGACCACCCACCGAGGTGCTTGTCCCGTCGGGCAGCAGCGTCCGCGTCAGCCAGTTCTCGCGGCCTTCGAACGGGCGTCCGGTGGCCGGATTGACCCCGTGGCGGTTGAAGACGTGCTGCGGGTTGGTGGGCGGTGTCAGCGAACTCCAGACCGCGCCTACCACCACGAACGCGTGCACCTCGATGTTGACCGCGTGCGCCTGCGCGATGACCTCGGCGAGCGGGTCGAAGTCGCGGTCGATGGCGACCCCGTCGGGCAGGCCTTCGAGGCTGTTGAGATACCAGGCATCGCCGCGCCTCCTGACCTGGACGAACAGGGAGTTGGCGTGTGCCTGGCGCGCCCGCGTGACCACCGTGGTGACGTCGGCCGCGGAGTTGAGCCGCGTATTGAACGTGTCGACCCAGAAGGCCCGGTAGCGCGGGGCATCTGGCGCCTGCGCGAGCGTGGGCGCGGCAAACGGTGTCGCCAGCAGGGCGACGCCGCTCAGCACGACCATGCGCGCCAGGGCGCTGAGGCGCCGCACGAGACGGGTGGACGGGGAGCAGGTGAGCAACACGGGACGTTCGGAAGCGTGGGAAACCGCTGAGTCGGCTTCTAGTGCCGGAGGTCAGTGAAGCAGGATCGATTCCAGCCACCAGCCGCCGCTACTGGCCCATTTTATCGGGCGCGGACGTCCACAGGGTTATGACTGTGTCTCGCAAGACACGTGTCGTGTCCTCCACACTGCGGTCAGGGGACGCCTGAATCGGGCGGCCAATCGCCACGCGGATGTGCGGACGCCGCCACGGCCGGAGACTTCGCCAGCGAAGCGGAAAGCCGCGAGGCCAGAGTTCAAACATCCCCCGTGTCGCGACCGGCACCATCACGCTGCCGGTCGCGAGTGCCAGCCGCGCCGTCCCGTCCCGGAACGGGCGCACCGTCCCGTCGATCGACCGCTCACCTTCGGGAAACACCACCAACACCTTGCCCCGGCGCAGTCCCAGGGCCCCAAGTTGCATGGCTCGCGACAGGTTGCCGTCGGGGTCGACCGGCACCAGGTTGATGGCCCGCGCCAGGCGCCTCATGGCGGGCGTGACGAAATACTCGGTGGCGCCCAGGAAGAATGTCTGGCGCAGGAGGCGGAAGGGGAGCGCCGCGCTCACGACGAACGCGTCGAGGAAGCTCTCGTGATTCGGACAGATCACGGCCGGGCCGCTCGCCGGGAGGTGGTGGCGCCCGCTGACTTCGATCCGGACGAATGGGACCACGGCCAGGCGGAGCAGCCGGAGCGCCAGCCAGAAGCCGACCGCCTGCGACCATTCCTGACGCTGCAACTCCGTCCCGATGGCATCGTCTGTCGGCACCGCCGAGAACACGGCCTGCCATGTCGCGTCGTCTGCCGTGCCGTGTCGCGGCCCCTGCCCGGCGTCACCGGCCTCCCCCTCAGGCGTCGGCGCCGGTGGCTCGGCTCCGACACCAGGGCTGCCCGCTCGCGTGCCGAGTCGTTCGACCCGAGCGACGAGATCGCCGATGGTGAACACGTCCTCCCACGTCGTCCCGCTCGACGTCGGGGGATACCCGGCGCGGAGCTCGACGGCGGCAAAGAGGGCGGCACGCGCCAGGGAGTCGAGATCGAGGTCGAGTTCGAGGTTCGTGTCGGCATCGATGGGCCCGGCCATGAGCGCGGGCCGCAGCGAAGCCAGGGCGGCAGTGACCAGGCGAGACGCGGGCGTGTCATCCAGCGCTCGCCGTGCGCGTAACACGAGGTGTGGCTGGTCGGGCCGCCCGAGTGCCTGGTGATCGATCTCACCGGCGTCTGTTCGCGGCACGGGATCGAACGTGAAGATGGCGTCAGGCACCGGCAGTGGCGGCCGGTGCTGTACCGCCAGCGTCTCGAACTCGAACCGCACGAGTTCGCGCACGCCCGTGAGGCCGTTGGCGCGCAGCACGGCACGGTCGGGGACCACGAGCAGCGTCGCGTGCCGCGACGAGGGATCCCAGGCCACGCACGCCACCTCGGCGACGAACATCGAGCGTGCGAAATGGCGCTCGATGTCGCGACGCGAGACGTCCGGGGCCCCGTCCACGGGCGATCACCGCCCCGTGGGCGCGACGTTCATCCTGAACAGTTCTGCCTCGGCCGCGATGGCGCCGAACGGCGCCCAGTTGTTGGCCGCGACCACGTCGCGAAACACCGCGATCGCCCGGTCGCGGCGGCCGTTGTAGAGATGCCAGTTCCCGACACCGTAGCCGATGGTGGCGCGGTCGAGGCCCGGTTCGGCCTTCGCCAGCAGGACATCGCCGTCGAGTTCGCCGCGTGCGACGAGCAGCAGCGAGTGATACGACGCGTTCTCGATGATGTTCATGGTCTTCGAGATTGCCGCCAGGACCGCGGCCGCTTCGTCGGGACGTCCCATGCGGCGCAAGGTCATGTAGAGCCAGTACCGCGTGGCGACCTGCATGTCGTCGTTCTTCGCGACGTCGAGGCACCGCGCGTACGACGCACGGGCCTGCTCGAAATTGCCCACGAGGTAGTACGCCAGTCCCAGGTGGTAGTGGATGTTCGACTGCAGCGTGCTGGTCGGGATGTTGCGGGCATTCGGCTGGCCGTCGGGCTCGACCTCGTCGGGTTGGCCCGCGACGAGCGCGGCTGCCTTCGACAGGTCGGCAATCGCACGCTCGAACTGCCGCGTCGTGATGAAGCGGTGGCCGCGATG
This sequence comes from Acidobacteriota bacterium, assembly GCA_016789685.1. GTDB lineage: Bacteria > Acidobacteriota > Vicinamibacteria > Vicinamibacterales > JAFNAJ01 > JAEUQQ01. The sequence goes on from JAEUQQ010000089.1 coordinate 3,968, forward strand.
GCGGTACAGGCGGGCATCACCGGGGTGTGCGGCGATGCCTCGCGAGAACGCATCGATCGACTCCCGGTACCGGCCCAGGTAGGCCAGCCGCCGCCCGACCCAGATCTGCGCCTCGGCACTGCCGGGCGCGGCGACCAGGTCGGCGGTGGCCTTTGCCAGGTTCGCTTCCAACCCGGCGAGCGCCGACGCCGCGACCGCAGGCGGCGTGAGCGGCGTCCCGGACAACGACCAGGCCTCGGCGCCAGCCGGCAACAGCGCCGGGTCACGGGTGGCCTGGCTCGCCGCTGTCGTCGCCACGCCCATCCCGAGCGCCACGACCAGCGTCGTGCGCATCATCTGTCGTCTCAGCATGGCAACCTCGATTCGGCTACTCGCCATCGACGCCCGCCAGGTCGAGCATGGCAAGCGCGATGACCCGCGTGGCGTTGACCAGATCATCGATGGC
>JAEUQQ010000117.1 GCA_016789685.1 Acidobacteriota bacterium
GCCGCGTTGATCTCGACGACGATGATCGACGTGCGCTCGTTGTAGTCCATGGGCTCGAACGAGAACTTGAGCCGCAGGTCGACGACGGGAATGACCTTCCCGCGCAGGTTGATGACGCCCTTGACGTAGTGCGGCACCTGCGGGACCACCGTGATGTCCATCATCTTGATGATCTCGCGGACGCGCAGCACGGGCAGACCGTACTCCTCGGCTCCGAGGGCGAAGGTCAGGTACTTGCCGGCCAGTTCACGCTTGAAGGCGGCATTGCTGCTGGTGGTCTCGTTCGCGGTTGCAACTGCAGTAGCCATCGTCGGCTCCCTCCTCGCGCCCGGCCGCTATCGGCCGGCGACGGAGTCTTACTTGTGTGCGCTGGGCGGGGGCGCCCCTACGTTTCCGGCCCGCGGCCGGGTCGTCCAGTGAATACGGCCCTACTCGTGTCGATGCCGCACGGGCGATGGGCGGGATCGGCGACTCCATGGGGTCGCGGGCGGGCCGGCATTGCGGGAGGCCTGCCGGCGCGATATCGCGCCTGGCGTGCTCTCCCGGATTCCGGACGACCCGACGACCGCACGGCTCTCGGCAGCGTGTGCTGAGCCACCACCCGCACGGCCTCTACGTCAGCTCAATCGGCCATCGGGCGCGCCGGCATGAATGGCGCACCCGCGGCCCTGGCGGCGCCCTCAGGCGGCGGCGCCGGTCGTGCCCGAGTGTTCGCTGCCCGGGAGGCGCATCACGCGGCTGGCCACGCGCCTGAAGCTTGTGGCCCGGTCGTGGCGGACAGGCGCGCCTTCGTCGTGGCCCACCATGGCTTCGAGCGACTCGACCAGGCTCATCGACGTCTCGGCCTGCGCGTTGAGTTCTTCGCTCGCCGCCGCACTCTCTTCGGCCGTCGCCGCGGTGGTCTGCGTGACCTTCTCCATCTGCGCGATGGCCTGCGTGACCTGGTCGATGCCCTGCGCCTGCTGCCGGCTCGCCGTGCTCACCTCGTCGACAATCGCCTTGATCTCGGTCGTCTGCTGCCCGAGCCGCTCGATCGACTCGCTCAGGCCCTTGACCTTGGCACTGCCGATCTGGGCATTGGTCGTCGCCTCTTCGATCAGCACCGCCGTGTCCTTGGCCGCCTGCGCGCTGCGCTGCGCGAGGTTGCGCACCTCGTCGGCCACGACCGCAAACCCCATCCCGGCCTCGCCGGCCCGCGCCGCTTCGACCGCCGCATTCAACGCGAGGATGTTGGTCTGGAACGCGATCTCGTCGATCGTCTTGAGGATCTTCGCCACCCGGTTGCTCGAATCGACGATCTGGTCGGTCGACTCCACCATCTCGCCCAGCGCCGCGTCGCAGCGCCGGAACTCCGAGACCGACTGCTCGACCAGGCCGGCGGCCCGCTGCGAGTTGTCGGCGTTCTGCCGCGTCATCGACGCCATCTCTTCCATCGACGCCGACGTCTCCTCGAGCGACGCCGCCTGCTCGGTCGCGCCCTGCGAGAGCGCCTGCGAGGAACTCGACACCTGCGTCGAGGCCGACACCACCTGGTGCGCGCCCTCGCGCAGTTCCGTCGCCGTCGTCCGCAGCGACGCCGAGATGCGCCGCACGATCCAGCCGATGACACCCGACATCGCCACCGCACACGCCAGCAGCACCGTCAGCATCCACGTCTGGAACGCCGCGTTGGCCTCGGCAGCGGCCTTCGATGCGGCGAGCGCCTCTTCGCCGTGCGTGATCAGCGCGACGGCTTCTTCCTGTAACCGGCTGCCCGCGGCCTGAATCGCGCCGACGGCGGCCATCGTCGCCTCGAAGTCCATCCGGGCGACCTGCTCGTTGATCTTCAGGTGGCCCTCGTGGTACTCGGCCGCCGCCGCCCGCAAGGCCGCACAGCGCGTCGCGATCTCGGGGTCGTCAGACACCTTGGCCAGCTCGTCGATCGCCGCGAGCAACCCCTCGAAGATCTGCAGGCTCGACGCCGTCTTGTCGTCAACCAGCTTCCGGTTGCCCGAGGCGACACCGATGACCGCGTGGCGGATCTCGCCTCGCAACTGCGCCGCGAGGAACTTGACCTCGCCGGCGTGCACGACGATCTGCGCGTCTTCGTCGGCGAGCACCGCGATGTCGTTCTTCATGGCCGTGACGGCGCGCAGGCCACTCACACCCATCACCAGCATGAGCACCAGCAGCGTGCCGATGCCTCCGAACAGCTTCTTCCCGATGGTCCACGTGCTCATGACGATTCCCCTGCAACGGGGAGGCGGGCGGTGGTCGAGCTGACTCGACTCACCGCAGCGGCCGGACTGGGGAGCACCTCGACGAACGAATCCGGCGCCCGGCCACTTCGCCTCTCACAGGAGGGCCAATCGGCCAGGTCAGGGTGGTCGAGAGGCCAGGATCGCAAAACGGCCGGGACCGGGCAGCCTCGTAGACCAAGGCGGCTATCGCGGTGGGGCGAGGAGGTGATTCATAGCTCTACCGTAGTTGCGCAACTGGCCAACCATGGCACCCTGGCTGAACCACTTCGGGCCAGCCCAGCGTCTATGCGAGGACGTGTACGCGCTTGTCTCATGAAACAGCACCTCGCGGTCGCGGTGGCTCATGTATAGTCTGAGCCGTCTCACAATCCGTGCCCCCACGCCCGGAGGATCCAGGCGCCATGCCTGATTCCACGTCACTGTCGGGGTTACGTCGCTCGGCGGCGTCGGCGCAGCGCGCCCACTCGTCTGCGCACGGGGTGCTCCTGATCGGGCACGCGGGCGCGCCAACGGCCGCGCTGACCGCCTCGCTCGAAACCAGCGGCTACCGCACCGCGGGGCCGTGCTCGACGCTCCCGCAGGCCATCGCGGCCATCACCGCCGAGGCGCCACGCCTCGTGCTGGTCGACCTGCGCGCGAACAACGCGAGCGCAGGCGTCGAGATCGCGCGCGACGTGTGGAACCGCTTCCTGCTGATGTCGGTGGTCATCACCGATCGCGACAGCCGGCACCTGCTGGGAACGACGCAGGGAGCCGGCGTGGTCGGCTGCCTCGTCGATCCGTTCAGCGACGAGCAGCTCGCGGCAACGCTGATGCTGGCCAGCCAGTGGTCGTCGACCGCCAGGGACCGCTCGCGGGATCGGCACACCCGGCAGGCCTTCGCCGACGCGTACGAGAAGATCGCCGACGCCGTGCACGCCACCGATCGACTGATCGAACAGATCAGCGCCAGGAGCACGGAACCCGAGGGCCTGGCCCTGCCACTGTCTGGCCTGAGCGGACGCGAAGCCGAGGTGCTCAGGCTCCTGCTCAGCAACTACCGGGTGCGGGCCATCGGCGAGGCGCTGTTCATCAGCCCGCACACGGTGCGGAACCATCTCAAGGCGATCTACAGGAAGGTAGGCATCCGTTCGCAGACCGAGCTGATCGCACGGATGCGCGCGCAGGCCGACGACGACTGAGGCGACGGCGCCCGGGGCCCGTGCCACCCCACGAGTGCGGTGCGGCGGCGGCGCGCCACGGCGTCCGCGAGCCACGGCCAGGGTGACGACCGCGCACCCGCCCGAAGTGATACGCTGGGCGCCAGATCGGCAGGACGCCCGGCACGCGCTCCCCACGGATGGATGAGCCATCCCCGCACTCGGTCGTGTCGCACTACCGTGTCCTCCGGCAACTCGGCGCCGGCGGTATGGGTGAGGTGTACCTCGCCGACGACCTGACGCTCGAGCGCAAGGTCGCGATCAAGTTCCTCTCACCGTCGGCCTCGCTCGACACGCGGGCCCACAAGCGCCTGCTGCGCGAGGCCCAGGCCGTCGCCGCGCTCGACCATCCGGGCATCTGCGCCGTCCACGAGATCGGCACGCACACCGACGGCCGCCGCTTCATCGTCATGCAGTACGCCGAGGGCGAGTCGCTCGCCGCCGTCCTCGAACGCGGCCGCCTCGCCCCGCTCGAAGCCCTGTCGTACTGCGCGCAGATCGCGCAGGCGCTTTCGGCGGCCCACCGGCACGGCATCGTCCACCGCGACCTGAAACCCCACAACGTCGTCGTCGGCCCCGACGGCCACGTGAAACTGCTCGACTTCGGCATCGCCACCAGCATCGCGACGGGCGACGGGCACGGCGAGCCCGCCGCGACGCGGACGCAACTCACCGAGGCCCATGCGCTGCTGGGCACGGCGCCCTACATGTCGCCCGAACAGATCGAGCATCGCGCCATCGACGCGCGGAGCGACCTGTTTTCGCTCGGCGCGGTGCTCTACGAGTGCCTCACGGGCCGCCGCGCATTCGAGGGACGCTCGACGCTCGACACGTGCATGCAGGTCGTCACCGTCGAGCCGCCGCCGCCCTCGTCGGTCGTCGCGGGCCTGACACCGCAACACGACGCCCTGTGTGGACGCCTGCTGGCGAAGGCACCCGAGGCGCGGTTCCAGTCGGCCCAGGAGTTCCTCGGTGCCGTCAGTGTGATCGCGCCGGGGATGGGGACGGGCACGTATGCCCTGCCGCCCGCACCGGCCATGCCCCAGACGCGCTGGCTCGCGCGAGCGGGCACGGCGCTGGCCCTCGTCGCCCTCGCCGCGGCCGGGGCCTTTGCATGGCGCTGGCAGGTCACCGACAGGCTCCCCGCCGCACCCGCCACGGCGCAGCGCTGGTTCGACCGTGGCGTGGCCTCATTGCGCAACGGCGCCTTCGCGAGCGGCCGCGCGGCACTCGAAGAGGCCGTCAAGGTCTTCCCGGCCTACGTGCAGGCGCACGCTCGCCTCGCTGACGCCTGCGCCGAACTCGACGACGAGCGCGGCGCCCAGGCGGCGCTGCTGCGCGTCGCCGCGCTGGTGCCCGACGCCTCGCGCCTGGCGCGCGACGACCGGCTCCGCATCGAGGCCCTGCGCGCGTCGGTGCTGCGCGAGCACGACCAGGCCCTCGCCGCCTACCGCGCGATTGTCGATCTCGATCCAGCAGACGCGAGCCGGTGGCTCGACCTCGGCCGCGCCTCAGAGGCGGCGTGGCGCCTCGGCGAGGCGCGCGCACACTACGAGCGCGCGCTGGCGCTCGACGCGCAGTACGCGCCGGCGCACCTCAGGCTCGGCGTGCTCGCCAGCCAGGCGGGCGAACACGCGCGCGCCCTC
>JAEUQQ010000118.1 GCA_016789685.1 Acidobacteriota bacterium
GCCGACCCGACCTACGCCGTCCGGATCACCTGTCTCGACTGCCCGGCGAATCCCTTCACCGGCGAGGGCCCGGCGGCTCGACGCGAATACGTGGGCACCTACGAGCCGCGATTCGCCGGCACCCTCATCACGTCGGGCACCGATCCTGACCAGGGCTGGAGCTTCGGCGAACTGGGCGAAGCCATCGATCGACTGCCCGCGGGCGAGGTGCGCACGCGCAAGCGCACGCACTTCGACGCCCTGACGCTGCTGGCCGTCTTCCTGCAACACGGCGACCGCAAACCCTCGCAGCAGCGCCTCGCCTGCCAGGGCACGGTGGAACCAGGAGCGGGCGACATGCACGAGGTGTCACCCACCGACTCGCGCAGCCACTCGCTGGCGGTGCTGTTCGAGCGCCCCCCGTCGCGCGCCTGCACGGGAGAATCCGTGGCAACGCTCCAGGACGTCGGGGCCACGTTCGGCGCGGCGGGCCAGGTCACCCACAACGTGACGTCGAAGATGCACTTGACGTCGTGGGCGCGCGTGCCGGTCTTCGGCCCCCCGTCGGCGGCCGATCTGCGCCGGCACGCGGGAGGCCGCATTCCGTGCTACGGCCGCCTGACATCGTCGGGGACTGCAGGCGAGGACGCTCGCGACAATCCACGCATCGGCGACGCCGGACGGGCGTTTCTCGCCGCGCAGTTCGCCCGGCTCACGCCCGACCACATCCGCGCCCTCTTCGAGACCGCACGGGTGACCGAGACTGGCGACCCGAACGTCTGGCGCGACCGCGGGGGATCCGAGTATCGGGGGGTCGATGCATGGACGGCGGTCTTCTCGGCAAAGGTCCGCGAGATCACCCAGGCGACGTGTGCCCCCTGACCGGGGCGGCGCGCGACAACCGCGAGCGTTCGTCCCCGTCTACCGCGACGGCGATGCCGACGGAACGCCCACGGGCGGAAGGCGCCAGGTCGAGTACACCCTGTCGCGCGGCGAGGCCAGCTGGATCCCGCGTGAGCGCCTGCTGACCACACCTGCGCAGGTCACGCGCGCTCGTCGCGCCGTCGCGATACTCCAGCCACGCTGCGTTCGCGAGCAGTGGCCGCATCGGCGACTCAGAGCGCGACCTCGATGCGCATGCCGGCCACAGGGGCACTCCCACGCATTCCCTGGATGCGCACGCCGATGCGCCCTCCCTCGTCGGTGACGTCGAGCACGCCGAACTGACCATTCGCCATCGCGGGTGGATGCGTGTAGGGACCGCCCTTCGTGCTCGTCCGCCGATCCATCGGTGCCGCATGCGCCACGATGAACCCACGACGGGGCGCGCTTGCCAGCGTCGAGTACTGGCTGTTGGTCCCGTCGTCGAGCGCCAGCATGTGCGCGTCGCCCGACAGCATCACGAGACGCGACGTGAGGCCCGTGCGGGCGATGACATCGGCGATCTGCCGCCGTTCGCGGGCGTAGGGCGCCCAGCCTTCCTTCGACCGCTCGTTGCCCTTCGTGATCCAGGGCACCGTGTTGACCCACACCACCAGCGGCGCAGACGCCGCCGCTTCGAACTGCGCAGTCAGCCACGCGACCTGCGAGGCCCCGAGCATGCCGCGCTGTGCCTCTGGCACACGGCGCGGGTCACGCATCGAGCGCACGTCCGTCATGACGAACCGGGCCCGGCCGACCGTGAACGCCTGGCTGATCGGAGAGTCGTCACCACCGTCTATCGGGTAGTGCGGCACGACGCTCCGGTACATCCTGAGGGCGGCCTGGCGGCCACGTGACGTGCGATCGGCGTTGTTCGGGCCGAAGTCGTGGTCGTCCCACGTGTAGGCGATGGGGACCGACCGCAACAGAGCCGACTGTGTCGGCGACGACAACACCGCATCGTACGCCCGGCGAAACCGCGATGGGTCGGCGTCGCCGATGTCCTCGTAGTGCAGGTCGCCCATGTGCACGAACAGGTCGGGCTCGAGCTGCCGCATCGCCGTGAACACCGGGCTCGACGATCCGGTCTCTGCGCACGACGCGAACACCACGCGGAACGACCACGGCCCGCTCCCGAAGGTGCGGAACGAGCCCTCGACCGCGGCCTCACCGGCCGCCTCGAGGCGATAGCGGTACCGCGTGCGCTCCGTGAGATCGCCGAGGACGAACGTTGCAACGCGGGTGACGTCAGACGTCACCTTGACGGCGCGCACCGGCGCGTCGTCGGTCGCCAGCGACAGGGCCACGGGCACGCCTGGCGCCTGGGTGAGGACCTTGACCGTCGCCGATCGGTCATCGACGGCGCCGCACCACGCGCCGATGATGGCCGCGCGCGATCGGGCCCGAAGGTCGGCGCGTCCGACCGCGGCCAGCACAGGTACCGACGCCATGAACGTTCGCCTGTCGATCGTCGTGCCCCTCTCGACGACGGCGCGACGCGGCATCGTCTCAGACATGCATGCTGCCCCGCACCTACGCCAGCCGGTTGAGGCGGCGCACACCGAAGATGAACGCGGCGAAACCGATCAACCCGGGCACCACGCCGATGACGAAGACACCGATGGCGAGGTAGAACACCTTGTCGCGCGGCACGTCGCCCGACGCGGCGGCCACGGCCGCGAGGGCCGAGAACAGGAAGGCAAGCGACGCCACGGCTCCCCCGCCGAACACGACGACCCACGTCGCGTAGTAGCGCCAGTCGCGCACCGGGGCAACAGGCGAGGAGGCCACGGGCACCTCGCCACCCGCATCCGAGGGCGACGGTAGCGCCGGAAGCGCCGTTGTCTGCGGCGGCGCATCCGCCTGCTCTGCGCGAAGGCGCCTGACGAGCCGCACCGTCCACACCCATCCCCCGACGACCGTGACCACCCACACGATCACGAGCAGGCCCATCGTCGCGGCCCCGATCGGCGCCCGCGCTGGCGACGTCGCGGGCCCGGCGGCCGCGTCGTGGCCCGTGAGCATCAGCGGCAGGTCGTACAGCCCGTGCAGGACGATGGCCGACAGCAGGCCCTGCCCCACGAGCACCCAGCGCCGTTCGCGATCCGCGCGCGCCCGGCCCACGTAGTAGCCCATCACCGCGCCGTACGCGGCATGCCCGGGCACCGACAGCACCCCACGCACGATGGCAAGGCCGAAGCCGCCGTCGAGGACGTACATGATGTTCTCGAGCGCAGCGAACCCGAGTGACGCCGTCGCGCCGTAGACGATGCCGTCCATCGGCTCGTCGAAGGCACTGTGCCTGAAGCTGTAGCCGAGCAGGACGGCGAGCTTGCACGCCTCTTCGCACAGGGCCGCGATGACGAACGCCTCGAAGGCCGCGGCCGACAGCGCGTGCGTCGCCTGGAACGTCTGCTCGAGCGTGACACCGAGAATGACCGCCGGGATGACCGACAGGCATCCGTAGGCGAACGTGGCCCAGAGCACGCCTGGCGGTTCGGGAAACGTGTCGCGCGCCTGGAAGTACCAGACGAGCAGGACGGCCGGGAGGACGGCGGCAACGGTGAGCAGGAGGTAGGTCATCGGGGCGGAAGGCGCGGCGCGTCGGCTGACGAGCGAGCAGACGTTACTACATCCGCGCCGTCACCTCGCCCGCGGGCGAGTGCCCTGCAGCCGTCGCGACGCTCATGGAACCAGACAGGGCCCTGGACCCGTAACGGAGGATGGCCTCTCCGGACATCACCGGGGAGCGGTGGTCCTCGAGACGGAGACTGGTCATGGGGCGTGTGTGGCGTCGGCTCGGTCCGGCAATGGTGTGCTCCCTGGTCGCTCTCGCTATTTCGCGGGTCGCGTTGGCCGACGACGCGACGCTGATCGTGCCGTTCACGCCCGATCGCTGGGATCTCACCCGCGCAACGGTCGTCGAGCACCTCGGGCGCACGGCGGTGATGGGCACGGCCTTCATGAAGGGCGTCGAGTTCGAGGATGGCGTGGTCGAGTGCGACGTGGCGGTCGCCGATGGCGCGCGCACGTTCCCGGGCCTGCTGTTCCGCACGCAGTCGGCGCACGACTACGAGCGCGTCTACCTGCGTCCGCACCGTTCGCCGCTGCACGACGACGTCGTGCAGTACGTCGCG
>JAEUQQ010000119.1 GCA_016789685.1 Acidobacteriota bacterium
CGCACGCGGGGTCGTCGATGATGGTCAGGGGCGTGGTGGCGTCGACGAGGTGCGCGGCCGCTGTCGGGCAGAAGTGCGACAGCGACACGTCAGTCCATCCGTCGCCGACGACCGCGACGCGAGGGAACTGGCGGCACGTCATGGGCAGCGCCTCTTCACCGAGCGCGGCGTGAATGGTGCACGCCTCAGACCCATCACGGGCCAGGAACGCGCAGGTGCCGGCGTGGTCGTGCCCGAAGGCGATCGACTCGCCGCCATCGGCCTCGTAGGTCGCGAAACACGGCGCGACGGCCGGCGCGTCGAGCTCGCCGGCGGCGAGGTGGGCGTCGATCCGGCGGCGCGTGGCGCGATCGACCGGAATGGTCCATCCCGCGCGGCAGCAGGCCCCCGACTGCGCGCACGCATACCCGGCGTGCACCGACAACGCACGAACGCGCATGCGGGCAGTGTAGCCGTTCGCGAGGGTGCAGGACCCGCTGCGCGTCGGCCCGCCGCCACGCCGCTGGCGGGCGCGACGCCCGCTACCGGCCGGCGACGGGCATCGCGGGGGGTAGAATCGCCGGCACGATGATCCGCGTGCACCACGGCGACAACCTTCCCGTCCTGCGCGCGATGGCGGCAGCGTCGTTTGACCTGATCTACATCGATCCGCCGTTCAACACGGGCCGCGTGCAGCGTCGGATCGCGCAGCGGATGACGCGGGACGCGGCCGGAGACCGGACGGGCTTCGCGGGGCAGCGCTACCGCACCGAGACGATCGCCGAGCGGCGGTACGACGATCGGTTCGACGACTACCTCGGCTTCCTCGAGCCCCGCCTGCGCGAGGCGCATCGTGTGCTCGCGCCGCGCGGCAGCCTGTTCGTGCACCTCGACTTCCGCGAGGTGCACTACGTCAAGGTGCTGCTCGACACGGTCTTTGGCCGAGACGCGTTCGTGAACGAGATCATCTGGGCCTACGACTACGGGGCGCGGTCGCGGACGCGCTGGTCACCCAAGCACGACAACATCCTCTGGTATGCGCGCACGCCGGGCGACTACGTCTTCGAGCACGATGCGATCGACCGCGTGCCGTACATGGCGCCGCGGCTGGTGACGCCCGAGAAGGCGGCGCGTGGCAAGACGCCGACCGATACGTGGTGGCACACGATCGTGAGCCCGACCGGGAAGGAGAAGACGGGGTATCCCACGCAGAAGCCCCTCGGCATCCTCGAGCGGATCGTCAAGGTACATTCGGCGCCGGGGGCGCGGTTGCTCGATTTCTTCGCCGGCAGCGGTTCGTTCGGCGAAGCCGCCGACCGTCACGGACGCGACGTGACGCTGGTCGACAGCAGCGCCGACGCCATTGCCGTGATGCGCGCGCGCTTCGCCGGCCGTCGCGCCGAGTTCACGTAGCGTATAATCCCTGCGCCATGCGCCAGGCTTCGCGGCCGGCGCCGCCAGGGGCGTCCTTACCGACGCATCCCTGGCGCGATTGCCCCGAGGCGCGGTAGGCGATCTCGACCTCCTGTGGTCGGGCCGATGCAGTCGTCGGCGCTACCCCGAAAGGACGCTTCCATGCCGGGCACCCCTGAGACGGACTCACTGCGTACGCTGCCGGGCGATGACATCCGCCAGGTCATGTGGCGATTCACCGACAAGTTCACCCACCAGATGCTCGTGCAGTCGTCGCGCGGGGTCGCGCGCGGACTCGTCGCACGGCTGGTGGCCGGCGGCGTGCGCGAAACGCACGAGTGGACGCCCGAAAAGGCGAGCCTGCTCCAGGCCTTCGACGAGGCCGGCATCACGGCGTTGTACCTCGATCCCGACATGGGCGGCTTCATCGACGGCCCCAAGAACTTTGCCATGTCGCTCGTGGCCTTCGAACTGTCGTGGGTCGATGCCGGCGCGGCCACCTGCAGCATGGCCGGCCACCTGGGCCTCGCGCCGATCCACGAGAAGGGCACGCCGGAGCAGCGCGCGTTCTATCTCGCGCGCACGTGTCCGCCGCAGCCCGGCGAAGACCGGCAGACGTGGCGCGGGGCCTTCTGCCTGACCGAGCCCATCCCGTACGTCGGGGTCGAGACCGGCCTGCTCAATGGCAAGGTGTCGATCAAGGAGTGGCCCGAGGGCGGCGAACCACTGCTGCAAGTCGAGAAGCGTGGCCGCTTCATCACCAACATGGGCTTCGCCAACTTCGTCACGGCGGCGGTCGACTCGGCCGACGATCGGATCAAGGGCAGCTGCATGGTGATCCTCGAGGAAACGGATCCCGGGCTGTTCGATCGCGGTCCCGCCACCCGCAAGCTGGTACACCAGCTGTCGTCCACGCGCGATCCGGTCTTCAGCCTGACGGTGCCGGCCAGCCGCATCATCGGCGGCTACACGGTCAAGGACGGCGTCATCATCCCGGCCTTCGACCACAGTGGCGTCATCGAGGCCGTGTTCCGCCGCACGCGGGTGACGGTCGGCCTGATGACCTCGGCCAAGCTGCTGTCGGCGATCGAGCCGGTGCTGCGCTACCAGCGCACGCGCTTCCGCGGCGGCGAATCGGTGACGCCGGGCACGGCGCGCTACGAGCTCGGCCTGCAGCAGCGCGAGGACGCGCTGCACCGGCTGATCGACATCTGGGCCACCGGCGAGGCGAGCGCGTCGCTCGGCTTCGCGACGGCGCGGCTGTTCGATGATCTCGACCCGATCGAACGGCGCAAGGACGCGATCCTCGCCGAGCGCGGCATCCGCGGCGATCGTGCGGCGATGAAGGCCCTCGCGGCGGTCGGCCAGCAGGCGATCCCGTCGATCAAGGCCGGGACACCGATCGACGACGAGCTCGCACGCTTCGTGGTGCTCGACGCGGTCGCCTCGGTGCTGTGCCCTGCGGTGAAGCTGTGGAACACCGGGCAGGGGGCCACGATGATGCGCGAGGCCGTCAGCCTGATGGGCGGCTACGGCATCACCGAGGATTGCCCCGGCTTCCTGGGCTACAAATGGACCGACGCGCAGCTCGAGGCCACGTACGAAGGTCCCGAGGCGGTTCAGCGCCGCCAGCTGTCGGTGACGATGACCAACGAGGTGTTCCTCGCGCAGTTCGAGCAGTGGATCCGCGAGATGCGCGGCATCGGCGCGCGCAAGCCCGGGACGGGCGCCTGCACGCTGGCCTCGGCGATGACGTTGTGGCTGTGGACGCTGCATCACCTGCAGAAGGCCACGGATGCCGACGGTGCCAAGCTGTACAAGAGCAGCCGGCAAGGCGTGACGTTCCCGCTCGCCGACGCGCTCTGCTGGCTGCTCGCGGCGCGCTTCCAGATCCTCGACGTGCTCGAACTCGAGGCGCGGGCTGCCGAGTCGGCCGAGTTCCATGAGACCGCGCACGGCTTCACGCGCTTCTTCACCGACCTCTGTCACGTGCAGTCGGCGCACGCCGCCGGCGAAGTGGGCCGCATCACGGCCGAACTGGTCTACGGCTACAACCGGCATCCGTCGTGGGATGACGTGTGCGCGGCCGGGTGCTGCACGGCGCAGGAAGTCGATGACCTCGACACGCTGATCCCCGGCTACGCGGCCACGGCCCGCAGCTACGCTGACGTGATCGAAGCCGACGGGTCGCACGCACCCAAGGCCGGGCCCTGTGTGCGGCTGCCGGGCCTGCAGACGTTCCAGTCGCTGCGCAGCCGCATGGACGGCTGCATCACCGGCACGCGCCTGGCCAAGGATCGCGCGGCCGAGGCGTTGACGAAGGTCATGATTCCCGAGGCGCCCGACTACCCGGCGTAAGAGGACGCGGCCGATGGACGACACCTCAGTCTCACACGCCGAGCCGGCGGTGCCGCGCGCCGACATGCGCGTCGATATCGTCTGCACGGGTTTCGGCCCGGCGACCGCCGGCTTCCTGACGACGCTCGGCCGCGCCGTGCTGAACGACGACGGCACGACGCGGATCGAGAGCACCGCCATGCCGGGCCTGCCCCTGCAGGTGTTGTGCTTCGAGCGCGCCGACGATCTGGCCGCCGGCGTTTCGGGCGTGGTCTCGCGCGCCCGCGGGATTCGCACGTCGTTCCCGGAGTTCGCGTCGGCCGGCGTGCCCCTGTCGTCACCGGTGACCGACGAGCAGATCGTCTACCTGCTCGATCCGGTCGGCGCCTCGCGGCGCTCGCGTCCGCTGCGCGCCATCGACGCGATGCTGCGTGCCGGCGGGCGCCTGCTCGGCGTGGATCGACACGGCGTGCGGTTGCCCTACATTCCGCCGTTCCTCCGCAAGCACGACGGCGTCGTGCTCTCGCTCGGACAGTTCCAGCAGTGGGTGGCCGGGCAGGTGATGGCCTCGGGTGCGGCGCAGATCTGGCCGGCGTCGCCCGTGGCCGGGCCGCTGTTCGCCGATGACGGCGCGCGTGTGACCGGCGTGCGGATGGTCGATCAGGGCACCGACCTGCGGGGCGCGCCGACCGACGCCTACGCGCCGGGCATGGACGTGTTTGCCGACCTCACGGTCGTCGGCGATGGCCCGATCGGCGCCGTGGGGCAGGCACTCGACGCGAAGTTCGGCCTGCCCGACGGCCACGTCCGCGACGAGTGGGCGCTCGGCATGAAGATGGTCGTCGACCTGCGCGACGACGTCGACCTGGCGCCGGGCACGGTGATCCACACAATCGGCTACCCCGAGCCGGAGATCTTCGGCTTCCTCTACGTGCTCGCGCCGCGCACGGTGTCGCTCGGCATCTTCGTGCCGTCGTGGTTCGACAGCCCGTTGCGGACGGCGTATCGCTACCTGCAGCACTGGATGTTGCACCCGTGGCTGTGGCGCTGGCTCGAGGGCGGCACGCTGCGCTCGTGGGGTGCGAAGTCGGTGCAGGAATCGGGACGTCGGGGCGAGCCGGTGCTCGTCGGCGACGGCTACGCGCGCATCGGCGAAGGATCGGGCAGCACCAATCCGCTCAGCGGGTCGGGCGTGGACGAAGCCTGGACGACGGGCGCGCAGCTGGCCGACGGTGTGATCGAGCTGTTGTCGCGCGGCGAGCCGTTCACCCGGGATGCGCTCGAACGGGCCTACGTGCAGCGCCGCCGCGCGAGTTGGGTCGAACGCGAACTGCGGGTCGCCGAGGGCGCGCGCGACGGGTTCACGCGCGGCGTCGTGTGGGGCCTCGCGGGCATGGCGCTGGCCGGGCTCACGGGCGGGGCCCTCCGGATTCCGCGGCGTCACGGCCAGGCACATCCGCGCCTGGCGACGACGGTGTCGGCCGACGCGTGGATGGACGCGCAGGGCTGGCCGGCGGTGCCGTTCGACGGCCGCCTGCTCGTGACACACCAGGACGCGCTGCTGATGGGCGGCAAGGTGCAGGCCGCGCCGGGCTACGCCGACCACGTGCGCTTCGACGACCTGTCGCAGTGCCGCGAGTGCACGACGCACCTGTGCGTGTCGATGTGCTCGGGCCAGGCGATCACGGACGCCGATGAGGGCGGCGTCGCGTTCGATCGCGAGAAGTGCGTGCACTGCGGCGCGTGCCTGTGGAACTGCCCCGACGACAACGTGCGGTTCACCGCCGGGGCCGGGGGACTGCACGCCGTCGAGAACTGACCGGGAACTGCGCGGGGTGAACCCTGGGGCGGCGCCTTCGTCGCCCTCCGGCGGAATCGTGTGACGACACGAGGCGCATCGTCGCGTGCGCCGCGGCTCTTCGAGGACATCATTCATGGAATTCCACATCGTCGTATGCGCCGGGCTCGTGCCCGACCCGCTCCAGACCCTGGAGCCGGTGATGGGCCCCGCGGGCCCGGGCCTGAAGAACGAGGCCCTGTTGCCGTCGGTGATCGATCCGTGGGCGGCACACGCCCTGTTCGAGGCCGCACATCTCGCCAGGGCCAGGCCCGGATCGAAGGTGTGGCTCGTCAGCCTCGCGCCGAAGGCGAAGCTGCAGCAGGTGCTGATGGTCGTTGCGCAGAAGGTGCCCTTCGACCTCGTCGCCGTCGACGGGCCGGCCAACGGCTTCACCGACGCGAGCGCCTGTGCGGCCGCCCTCGCCGACGCGATTGCCGCGATCCCCGGCCTCGACCGTCAGAAGCTGCTGGTGTTCGGCGGATGGGAGTCGGCATCGCGCGCGGCCGGCACGACGCTGCAGATGGTGGGCGAGCGGCTCGGCATCACCGAGCAGTTCCAGGGCGTCGATGCGGTGACGGTGGGCGCCGACGGCGCGTTCGAAGTGCTCGAACGCATCGAGGGCGGGCGGCACCAGGTGGCCACGTGCTCGGGCGCGCCGGCCGTGTGCGGCTGGGCGACGGGAAGCCTGCACGAGCCGCCCAACAGCCCGCAGGTGGGCATGATGAACATGCGGACGCTGATGCCTGCGCTGCAGAAGGCACGCGCGGCCAGCGTGCCGCTGGCCGGCGCGTTCGGCGCCGCCGCGGTGCCGTCGGCGCGCCGCGACACCCGGGTCGTGAAAGACATGTCGCCTGACGCGATCGCGCAGGAGATCGTGGAGTGGATCCGTCAATGAGCGTCCTGGTGATCGTGCACACCGAATCCGATGGCGCGCTGGCGACGCCGGCGCTCGAAGCCGTGAACGCCGCGCGCGCGCTCGCGCAGCAGCTCGCGACGCCGTTCCACGTGGGGCTCGTCGGCGCGGTCGTGGAACCGGCCGCTGCGGCGCTCGGCACATGCGGCGCAGCGTCGTTCAGGGCGGTCGCGGGCGACGCTTTCGCGCAGGCGCGGTACGCCACCGATGTTGCCGCCGCCGCGGGCATCGCGACGGCCGTTGGCGCCGATCTCGTGATCGTCCCGGGGACGTCGCGGGCCCTGCGCACGGCCGGCGGACTCGCCCAGCGGCTTGGCGGTGTGGCCGATACGCACGTCGTCGGCGTCGCGGCGTCTGCTGGCGTCGTGTCGATCACGCGGTGGTTCTACCGCCAGCGCATCGAAGGCACCATGTCGCGCACGGCGCGCCCGTGGGTGATTGCGCTCGAGACCGGGACCACGCCGGCGTGGGCCGGCGCGCCGGGTGCCGGCGGCGTCGAGGCCGTGGCCGTGTCGGTCGAGACGCGCAGCGCGGTCACCGGCGTGCGCGCGCCGTCAACCGGCGAGCAGACGGTGAGGCCCGACGCGGATCTGCTGCTCGTGGCCGGTGCCGGCTGGACGAAGAAGCAGGCCGACGGGCAGGTCCATGCCGAGGCCGCGCAGTCGGCGATCCTCGGCTTCCTGCGCGCGTCGAAGGCCTCGCTCGGCGGGAGCAAGTCGCTCGTCGATCAGAGCGGCGAAGGCCAGGCCGTGCTTCCGTTCATGACGCACCTGAACCAGGTGGGCCAGACCGGATCGAGCCCGAGGCACCGGAAGGGGCTCGCCACGTGCTGCCACGGCGAGGAGCCGCACGTCATCGGATGGCGGTTCGTGACCGAGCGGCGTGCCGTCAACCTCAACGCCAACTGCGGCTGGGCGCAGGGCAAGGCCGACGTTGTCTATGTCGCCGACGCCTTCGCGGTGATGAAGAAGGTGAACGAGCTGCTCGGCGCGTGAGGCTGTGCGGCGACGCGTCGGCGCACGATCTCGTCGTCGAGCTGCTACGCCGCGGCGCGCGGTCGTTGGCGTGCCGCCGAGGGCGATGGCGCCGCGTGGCGCGTGGCCGGGTGTGCCGCTACGGGGGGCGCGTGCCCTTCGACCATCGCGAACATCGTGCCCACCGTGGCGCGGAGCAGTTCCGACTGCGCCTGCAGTTCCTCGGCGGCGGCCGCGGTCTCTTCGGCGGTCGCCGCGCTCGTCTGCGTCGCCGCTTCGAGGCGCCGCACCGACTCGTTGAGCTGGTCGATGTCGTGACTCTGCTGATCTGACGACACCGACAGTTCCTCGTCGATACCATCCACGCGCTCGGCGTTCTCGAGGATGCGGGTGAACGACTCGGTCACCGTGTTGCTCAGCACCGCGGCGCGTTTCGAGCGCTGCAGCGCGCCCTCGATGCGGTCGGCCGTTTCGCGTGCGGCATCGGCGCTGCGCTGCGCGAGCCCCCGCACTTCGCCGGCCACCACGGCGAACCCCATGCCCGCCTCACCGGCGCGCGCAGCCTCGACGGCCGCATTCAGGGCGAGGATGTTGGTCTGGAACGCGATCTCGTCGATGGTCTTGATGATCTTGCCGATGTCGCCCGACGAGGCGTCGATCTCCTTGATCGTGCGGTCGAGTTCGGCCATCGACCTCGATCCGTCTTCGGCCGCCCGGTGCGTCTCGCGGGCAATCGTCGTCGCTTCGCGGGCGTGGCTCGCGTTCTCGTGGGTGAGCGAGGCGAGGGTCGTGAGCGACGCGCCCGTCTCCTGCAGCGAGCCCGCCTGCTGCGTGGCGCCTGTGGCAATCGACTGGCTGGCTGACGACAGGTGTTGCGCGGCGTCGGCCGTGCCGTCGGCCGCGAGGTGCAGATCGTCGACGATGTGGCGCAGCGGCGCGACGACGCGGCGCTGCACCATGACGGCCATCACGAGGCAGCACAGGCCGGTGAGGCCGAGCAGGGAGAGTTGCACGCGCTTGAGCGAGGTGACCTTGGCCGATGCGGCGACTTCGGCCGCCGACACGGCGGCATCGGTGAGGCCGAAGAACGTTTCGCTGGCGTCGTAGACCGCGGGTCTGAGCGCCGGGTCCCTGCGGGCAGCGGCGACCTTCGACTTGAGCGTCGTCCATCCCTCACTGACCTCGGCCATCCGCGCGATGAACGCCACGTCGGTAGCGACGGGCAGACCGGCATCGGCGTCGCCCGCGACGAGGCCGCGGACGAGGCCGTCGAGCCTGGCGAGCAGCTTGTCGGCGGGCTTGCCGGCCAGTTCCTGCTTGACCAGGCGCTGGCTGCCGCCGCGGACGACGCCCGCCAGGTTGACGACGCGGCCATCCTGCGCCATGCCCGCGAGCGAGAGGTAGACCGAGGCCGCCGAGCCGGCGGCGAGCGCGAAGAAGATGGCGGCGGTGCCGTGGAGGGCCCGGCCCAGGGAGATGTGCATGCCCGACTCCAGAACGTGTCGGCACCGGCGCGCGCGGTCGGGGGGCAACGCGTGCCGTGCGATTGACGAGACGACGCACGCGGGCACGCGCTGGTCGAGCCTGCGCGATGCCTGTGCACCGACGAACCGGGGGGCCGGTTCGGCGTGGACGCGCAGGCCCTCGCGGGACGTGCGCTCCTGGGGACGCCGATAGGGACTGAATCGACGATGCCCCGTGTTTCTTGAGGCGCCCGCCGCCTGGATCCCGGCCGGGCTGGCTATACTCGGCTCGCCAGGCGGCGACGGGAAGGCGGAGGACGAGTCAGGTGACGAAGCCAGGGAGTGCGGGCGGCGAGCCCACGACGGTGCCGCCGGGCGACACACCGGGGTACCTGACGCGCCAACTCGTGACGTACCTTGGCAACAAGCGCGCCCTGCTGGGCCCGATCGGTCGTGCGGTCGCGCACGTGAAGCAGCGACTGGGCCGTGACCGCCTGCGTGTGCTCGATGCCTTCAGTGGCTCGGGCGTTGTGTCGCGCTACCTGAAGGCGCACGCGTCGTTCATCGCGAGCAACGACATCGAAGACTACGCCGGCGTCATCGGCCGGTGCTACCTGCGCAACCGCAGCACGGTCGATCTCGGCGCGTTGTCGCTGGCCGTGACCGACCTCAACGCGCGTGTGGCGGCGAGGCAGTGGCCGCGGGGCTTCATCGAGGAGTTGTACTCCCCGCGCGACGAGTCGAGCATCACGGCCGCCGATCGCGTCGTCTACACGACGGCCAACGCCCGGCGTCTCGATGACTACCGCCGCCTGATCGATACCGTGCCCGGCGACCTGCGCGACCTGCTGCTCGCGCCGCTGCTGAGCGAAGCGTCGATCCATGCGAACACGGCGGGCGTGTTCAAGGGGTTCTACAAGAACCGTGCAACACGGGTCGGGCAGTACGGCGGCAGCGGGTCTGACGCGCTGAAGCGCATCTGCGGCGACATCCGCCTCGACGCGCCCGTGCTGAGTGCCTTCGAGTGCGACTACGCGGTGCTGCAAGGCGACGCGCGTGCCGCCGCGGATCGCGTGAGGCGGCTCGACCTGGCCTACCTGGATCCGCCGTACAACCAGCATCCGTACGGGTCGAACTACTTCATGCTCAACCTGCTGGTGTCGTACCAGCGGCCCGAACGGATCAGTCGCGTATCGGGCATCCCCGCCGACTGGCGTCGATCCGACTACAACGTGCGGGCGCTGGCGCTTCCGCGCCTGCTGGAGTTGTTCGAGGCGATCGATGCGCCGTTCGTGCTCCTGTCGTTCAACGACGAGGGCTTCGTGGCGCCGGCGGCGATGCGCGCCGCGCTCGAGGCGCGCGGGCGCGTCAGCGTGATCGAGACGTCGCACCCGGCGTTCCGCGGCAGCCGCAGCTTCGCCCGCCGCCCGTTGCGCGTGACCGAGCAGTTGTTCCTGGTCGAGCGGGGGTAGGGTGGGGCGCTGACCGACGGCCGTCCAGTGCCTGGACGTGCGATGGGATGGTGCCGGAGGAGGGGGTCGAACCCACACTCACCGTGAAGTGAACCGGATTTTGAGTCCGGCGCGTCTGCCAGTTCCGCCACTCCGGCGCGGGCCGATAGTATACGCGATTGCCGCTTCGACTCGCGTGCGCCGTTGCGCTCGCTCGCTTCGACTCGCGTGCCACTAGCGCTCGCTCGCTTCGACTCGCGTGCGACTAGCGCTCGCTCGCTTCGACTCGCGTGCGACTAGCGCTCGCTCAGCGCGCCTACTCTTCGGCGAGGACCTCGAGTGCATGGCGGTCACGGATCGTGAAGCCCTCGCGATCGGTGCGCACGAGTCCCTCCTTGCCCCAGCGGCTCATGATGCGGATGGCGGTCTCGATGGTCGTCCCCGTGAGGTCGGCGAGTTCCTGGCGCGACAGGGCGACGGGCACCGTGATGCCGTCGGTGTCGGCGCGGCCCGACTCATCGGCCAGCTTCAGGAAGAGCCGGGCAAAGCGCGGTTCGACCCGCACGCCGTTGAGGTCGACGATGCGGTTGGTCAGTTCGACGAGGCGCAGCGTGAGGCCCGACAGCAGGCCGCGCACCAGCGAAGGATGCTGCTCGAGCAGGGCAAAGAACTCGCGCCGCGGCACCATCAGGCACGTCGTCGGCTCGAGCGCGACCGCGGTGGCGGGGAAGGGGCGGCCATCGTACGATGCCACGGCGCCAAGCGGGTCGCCCGTCGCGAAGATCTCGAGGATGACGTCCTTGCCGGCCGGGGTGCTCTTGACGATCTTCACCCGACCGCTGGCGATGGTGACGAAGAAGTCGGACGGTTCGCCTTCTTCGAACACGCGGGCGCCCTTGGGGAACTCGACCACGCGCGCGATGCCGCCGAGCAGGGCCCGATCGGCAGGCGAGAGGCGGCGCCAGACCGGCGTCGAGGCAAGCAGACGATCGGGAGGCAACGACATGTCACGTCGATTGTATGTCGAGCCGCGCATGGCGTATGACTGTCGTCATAGGGCCGCGCGCCGGGCCGACCCAGA
>JAEUQQ010000149.1 GCA_016789685.1 Acidobacteriota bacterium
TGCCAACGTTAGACGCACCTCGGGATTCAGGCAAGCTCAAGCTGGTCAGTCATGGCCCTGCGGCGTCCAAGGCGGTATGATTGCCGTTCATGCACCCCGACCTCGCGCGGCTGATCGACCTCCAGCGAATCACATCGGCCATCGACGCGGCGTCGAAGACGCTCACCGCGCATCCCCAGCGACTCGCCGCCATCGACGCCGGCGTTGCCGAGGCCAGGGCCGCCGTCGAACGCGCCAAGGCGACGCTCGACGGCGAGATGGCCGAGCGGCGCAGCGCCGAGAAAGACCTCGCGGTGGTGGCGGGGCGCCTCGAGAAATACAAGGACCAGCTCATGGCCGTGAAGACCAATCGCGAGTACCACGCGATGCAGTCCGAGATGGCCAGCGCGCAGGAGTCGGTGCAGAAGTTCGAAGAGCGCATCCTCGAGCTCATGCTGCAGGCCGACGAGGCGACGGCGGCGCTGAAGGCCGCACAGGCCCGGCTCGTTGAGACCGAGGCGCAGGCCATCGCCGATCGCAAGGCCATCGAGGCCGAGCACGCGTCGCTGGCTGCCGACATGACGGGGCGCCAGCAGGAACGCGACGCCATCGCGGCGCAACTTCCCGAGAACACCCGCCGGCTCTTCGACGGCATCCGCGCCAAGCGCGGTGTCGCGGTCGTGCAGATGATCGATGGGCACTGCGCCGAGTGCAACGTGCGCGTGCGCCCGATGGTGCTCGGCACGGTGAAGAAGAACGACGACATCGTGCAGTGCGACACCTGCTCGCGCATCATCTACTACGTCGCTCCCGTCGCCGCGCCCGCAGCGGCTGCGCCGCCCGCCACCACCTAGGGCGCGCGGCGCGTCACGACGCGCGCGGGCGGATCGCGGCCACCAGCCGCCCCGTGGCCGCGCCATCGGCGCGATGCGAAAAGAACCAGTCGCGGTGCATCATCGTGCACGCGCCCATGACCACGATTGCGGCCGAGGGCACGCCGGCCTCGACGAGCTGGTCGTGGTTGGCCGTCCAGAGATCGGCAAAGGGCCGTGGGCCGCGACCGCGCCGGAACCAGCGCGCCACGCTCGCCTCTGTGTGGCCGGCCTCGCGGAACAGGTCGACCACCTCGTCGCCCACTTCGAAGCATTCGACACACGCGCTCGGGCCGATGGCGGCGGCCAGGTCGGCGGGATCCGACCCGAAGGCTTCGCCCATCGCGGCGACGCTCGCCGAGACGATCGAGGCGCATGTGCCGCGCCACCCGGCGTGCACGGCAGCCACGGCACGCCGACGGCGATCGGCGATCAGGATGGGCACGCAATCGGCGATGCGCACGGCCAGCGCGGTGCCGGGATCGTCGGTCGCGAGGGCGTCGGCCTGTGGGGGATGCTCGCCCCCGGGAACCGGCTCGCCCGTGCGGACGACCCGGACAATGGCGCTGTGGACCTGGTGGACGCGGGCCAGCCGATCCGGTGCGACCCCGAGCACGCCGGCGAGCTGGCGTGTACGATGCGTGGCACCGGGATCGGTCGAGCGGAAGTTGGCATCGCGCGTGGTGAACACATGCGGCGCGATGTCGGCAAACGGGCGGCAGATCAGCGCGCGGCCGAGGGTCGTATCGACGACATCGACGCGCGCATCGAACGGATGCGGGTTCACGCTGCGCATCATCGCATGCCCCGGCCCGCGTCGCGCCCGCGCGGCGCGAGCCCTTGGAGTGACTGGTCATGGACATCGTCGGCATCGGCACGGATGCCTGTGAGATCGACCGTATCGCGGCATCGCTCGAGAAGTACGGCGACCGGTTCCTGAAGAAGATCTACACCGACGGCGAGATCGCCTACTGCCGGCGGAAGCGCGATCCGGCGCCGTCACTGGCCGCGCGCTTCGCCGCCAAGGAAGCCGCCTCGAAGGCCCTCGGCACGGGACTGTCGCGCGGCGTGTTCTGGACCGACATCGAGGTGGTGCGCGGCCAGGGCGGCCCGCCGACGATCGTGTTCCACGGTGGTGCGGCCGCGCGCTTCGCCGCGATCGGCGGCACAGGGTCGCTCCTCACCCTGACCCATGCCCGCGACCTGGCAATCGCCCACGTCCTGCTCCTGAAGCGCTGACGGCCTGCCCTGAGCGAGCCACGCGAGTCGAAGGGCCTGCCCTGAGCGAGCCACGCGAGTCGAAGGACCTGCCCTGAGCGAGCCACGCGAGCCGACGGGCCTGCCCTGAGCGAGCCACGCGAGCCGACGGGCCCGCGGGTTTCCGCGCGACAACGCGCGTGCACATGCCTCGGCAGGTCACGCGACTCGTCTCCGTCGCACATCCCGTGTGCCTGCACCGGATTGCGCCGCCGCGCATCGCGACCGCGCGGTGGCAGCGTCTGTGCACTCCTCCCGCGCAACTACCGCTCGCGTCGGTGGGGCCCCTGACACGCGGACCGATCGGCACCGCAGACGCGCCTTCGAGGGAGTCGAGACGATGGTCGTGAAGTTCATGCTCAACGACAAGGGCAACCCGCCGGGCAAGCTGGCCGATGCCGAGGTGCACTTCGACAACGATGTGATGGCTGGCCTCAAGCTGGTCGGGTTTGCCGTGTGGGAGCGGCGCGATGGCACGGGACGCAACGTGACCTTCCCCGCTCGCCAGTACTCGGTCAACGGCGAGCGCCGCAGCTTCGCGTTGCTCCGTCCGATCATCGATCAGCACGCCCAGGACGCGCTGCGCGACGCGATCATTGCAGCGTTTGCGGAGTTCGAGGCTCAGCAACACCTCGCGATGACGGGCTGAGCCGACCGGGCCGCACCGGGCTCCGGCGGCCTGACGCGTCGGGGCGCTCCGTCAGCGCCTGGCTCGCCCCAGCACAACGGGCTGCCACGACTCCCCTGCGTCGAAGCGCAGGCGATCCGCAAGCTCATAGGCGCGGGCGCGCAGCGGGGGCATCGTCTCGTAACGCGGCGGCCAGTCGAGCCTGGCCCACGGCCCCCGGCCCATGAATCGTTCCCTGAAGGCGGCTTCCTCGTCTGCGTCGACGAGGAAGACCGGCGACAGCCGGCGTGACACGAGCCAGGCAAGCGCCGCATCGAGTGCCGCGGGATCGATGAGGTCCCATCGCACGACCGGCGCGCCGAGGTGGAACAACGCCGCGCCGCCGTGCTGCTGCGTGACGAAGACGACCGACGCGGCGCCAGGCGCATAGGCGCGCGCCATCAGCTCGTGGCGCGACTCGATGGCCCGACGCTCGAACACGCCGCGGGCGGCCGACTCACGCACGCCGGCGCCGGCGACGAGTCCGCAGGCGATGGCGGCGACGAGCGCCTGCGGAAGCGGCGTCGCGAGCGGTGGCACGGCGGCACACGCGCGCGAGATGGCGCGATCGACCACCGACGCCGACGCGATCGCGGCCAGCGGGAACGAGGGCAACAGGAATCGCAGGTACGTCCAGTTCTCGAAGGGAGCGTAGACGAGATACGCGCCGACGTTGAGCACGGCGAAGCCTGCGAGGGTGACGAAGAGCGCGCGGGCGCCGGGTACATCCGGACCGCGCGCCGCCGCCCGCCACGACAGCACGAAGAACACCACCGCCACGACCGACGCAAGCGCGCCAGACGGATGCACGTCGAACAGCCAGCCGGCATAGCGGGCGACGTTGAGGGGCACGAACGACAGCGAGAACAGGTCACCGGTCGCGCCATAGCCCGACACGATCGGGCTGCCGTAGAGGCGGGCATTGAACCAGGCAACGGCGGCAACGCCAGGAACCGCAGCCGCGACGAATGCGGCAGCGGTCACGACCGCCCGCCGGCGCCATGCCTCGTCGTGCTGCCCCCGCGGGCCACTCGAGGGCGAGGGGGCGTGTGCGGTGTGGCGAGCGACAAGGACCACGGCGAGCACGACGAGGGCGAGAGGCGCGAGGTTGGGCCGCGTCAGGATGGCTGCGCCAGCACACAGCCCGCTTGCGGCGATGCCAGGCACCGACGTGAGGCGGAGGGCCGCCGCGAGCGACAGCAGCCACCAGGCGGTGGTCGGCACGTCTGACATCGGCTGGATGGCGTGGAACAGGAACACGGGGCTCGCGGCCAGGCCGCACGCCGCCAGCAGGCCGGCGCGTGGCGTCGCCACCGTCGTGCCCACGACGAACGTCGCCAGGACGGCGATCGCCGCGAAGAGGGGCACGACCAGCGTCCAGGCGTTGGCCGACGCGCGCATGGCTGCCGCGAGCACGAGGGGGAGGCCCGGCGCGTAGGTCGGGACGATGGAGGGCGCGGCGGTGCCGCTTGCCGCTGGCGCGGCGCCTGGCCGGAATCCCAGGGGCGCCAGCGTGGGGAGGGCGTCGGGCCACGGCGCGTCGGCGGCGAGCGGAACGGGGACGGACGTGGCGCCCTGCGCGAACAGCTTCGCGGCGTTCAGGTAGCCCGATGCATCGGCGCCGGCCGCACTCTCGGTCGCGTAGGCCCACGCGACGAGCGCTGCAGCGCACGCGAGCGCGACCGCCGCGCCGATGCAGGCCATGCACCGAGGTTCGAGAGCACGCGGCGGGAAGGCAACTGCGCCGGGCGCGTCATCGCCGGTGCCAACACGACCGCGGGGCCGTCGCGACAGCCACCAGGCGAGCGCGGCGCAGGTGGCCGCCGCGGCGAACGCGGGCCAGGGAGACTTCAGGCCGATGGACACTCCACGGATGCGAGCGACACCGCCGCCTGCCGTGGCGATGGCGGCCGCGACGAACAGGGCAACCACGGCGGCGGCCGAGCACAGCGACGCACCCCGTGCGCCGAGCGGCCAGGCGACGACAGAAGCGGAGTCCGGGCGCGCGACCACGGGCCTAGGGGATGACCGGAATCAACCGCTCGTTGTCCTTGTGACGCTTGGGCGGCAGGGTCCACTCCTCGCGGAGGCCCTTGTCGAACTCGGCGCGGTAGAAGCCCTGCTTCAGGCCACCGTCGATGATGTCCCACGGCAGCAGGGGGTCGCGGCTGCGGTCGCGGAAGATGAAGAAGTCGGCGTCGATGCCCGTCTCGGCCACCGCAGCGCGCCAGTTGCCGCCGTTGCGCTCGGCCGCCTCGATGATCGGCGCAACGCGGCGGTCGCCCAGCGACAGCAGTGCCTGGTAGTACGAGTGGCGCTCCGACTTGATCGAGAAGTAGACGTTGTCGAGGCCGGCCGTCAGTTGCCGCAGGCGCTTCACCTTCTTGTCGGTGACGGCGGGATCCTCCATCGGCAGCCACTGGTAGGCCGTGCCCGGCTTCGGAATGAGCGGGTTGACGCTCGCCGCGATGCGGCCGATGCGACCCCTCGGCCGCGCGTGCTTCAGCATGATCTCGTGGAACTGCACGGTGAGATCGCGAATGGCCACCAGGTCCTCGTCGGTTTCGGTGGGCAGGCCGATCATGTAGTACAGCTTCAGGTTCTCGATGCCGTTGCGGAAGATGATCTCGGCCGCCTCGAGCATCTCGTCGGTCGTCACCGTCTTGTTGATGACGCGGCGCAGGCGATCCGAGCCGGCCTCGGGGGCAATCGTGATCGACCGCTCGCCGCTCTCGACCAGCATCCGCACGATCGTGTCAGACAGGTCGTCCATGCGGAGCGAGGCAGGGCTGATCCCGTAGCCGAGATCGATCAACGCACGCATGATGCGCTCGATGTCGGGATGGTCGCACAGGGCGATCGACACGAGGCCGACGCGATTGGCGTGGGCGCGCGCTGCCGTGGCCAGCGCGAGGATGCGATCGGTGTCGAACGGCCGTACCGGCAGGTAGTTGTATCCGGCCCAGCAGAACCGGCAGAGGTTCGCGCACCCGCGCACGACCTCGATCAGGAAGCGCGACCCGAACTCGGTGTCGGGCGTGAAGATCGACGTGCTCGGCGGATCGAGCTGCTCGGTGGCCTTGACCGCCGCCTTCTTCACCGGGGCCTGCGCACCGGTGCCCTCGCGCGGCACCACGCGCGCCAGGCGCCCGGTGTCGTCGTACGCGATGTCGTAGAACGACGGGATGTAGAACCCGCGCTGCGGCGCGAGCAGTCGCAGCGCCTCGTCGCGGCTCGAGGCACTGCGCAGGGCCTCGACGAGGGCCGGCACGAGATGCTCGCCCTCGCCGGCGGCGATGACGTCGGCAAACAGGGCGAGCGGCTCGGGGTTCACGAACGTGACGGCGCCGCCGATGACGACGAGCGGCTGGCGCCTGGTGCGATCGGCTGCGTACACGGGCAGGCCGGCCAGCTTGAGCATCGTGAGGATGTTGGTGTAGTCCCACTCGAACGACACCGAGAACGCGACGACGTCGAAGTCGGCGAGGCGCGTCTGCGACTCGAGCGTGACGAGACGGTCGTCCCGTCGCTGCATCTCGGCAAGTTCCTGCTTCGGCGGCAGGAACACGCGCTCGCACACCACGTCGTCGCGCTCGTTGAAGAGCCGGTAGACCGTCTGCAGCCCCAGGCTCGACATCCCCACGTAGTAGGTGTTGGGAAACGCGAGCGCCACGCGCAGCCGGCCCGCATGCGGCTTGGTGACGTACCCGACCTCGCGCGCCAGGGTGGCGCGCGCACGTTCGCGGAGGTCTCGGAGGGGAGGCGGCATGCAGGCCCTGAACGACGCCTGCGCCTGAGCCGGCGCCGCACGTCTGTCCCGTGGATTGTCGGAGTGTACCACCGGGCGGGAGGCTGACGGTGACGTCACCGTCACCGTGCCAGGTAGTCGAGGTTGCGCGGGCCGGGCGCCGACCGGGCGGCCACGGCCGCGCGCCGATGCCCCCATTGGCGACGGAGGTCAGTGGACGGCCCGAATCGCTCGTGCTCCCCAGCGCCCGAAGGCCAGGGGAGCTGGCCGCCCACCGTGGTCCGCTACTCCTGCCTGCGCAGGAACGCGGGCAGGTCGAACGGCGACGACTCGCCATCCACCTCGCCGCCCGTCGTGCCCTCGCGCAGGCCCACGGCCATCGGCAGTTCGATGGCCGGCCGGCGTCCCATCACCGACTGCGCGCGCGCGCCGCCCGTAACCCGCTCGGCCATTTGTTCCTGCTTGAGCCCCGCGTAGTGGCTGAGGTCGACTGGCGTGGTCGTCGTGGTCGTCGGACGCTGCTCGATCGGCATGCGATCGAAGCCGGTCGCGATGACCGTGATCTTCACGCGGCCTTCCATGCGCGGATCGACCACCGCGCCGAAGATGATGTTCGCGTCCTCGTGCGCCGCCTCCTGGATGATGGTCGAGGCCTCGCTCACTTCCATCAGCGAGATGTCGGGGCCGCCAGTGACGTTGATGATCACGCCGCGCGCACCGTTGACCGAGGCGTCTTCGAGCAGCGGGCTCGAAATCGCCATCTTGGCCGCCTGCACCGCGCGGTCTTCGCCCGTCGCCGAGCCGGTGCCCATGATCGCCAGGCCCATGCCCGACATGATCGTCTTGACGTCGGCGAAGTCGAGGTTGATCAGCCCCGGCACGAGGATCAGGTCGGAAATGCCCTGGATCGCCTGCCGCAACACGTCGTCGGCCGCCGCGAACGCCTCGGGAAGCGGCGTCCGACGGTCGATCGTCGCGAGCAGCCGCTCGTTGGGGATTGTGATCACCGTGTCGACGCACTCGCGGAGTTCGTTGAGGCCGCGCTCGGCCTGCAGCATCCGTCGCTTGCCCTCGAACTTGAACGGCTTGGTCACGACCGCGATCGTCAGCGCCCCGAGTTCGGTGGCCAGGCTCGCGATGACCGGCGCCGCGCCTGTCCCCGTGCCCCCGCCGAGCCCCGTCGTGACGAACACCATGTCGGCGCCGTCGAGGGTCTCGATCAGCTTCTCGGTGTCTTCGAGCGCCGCCTCGCGGCCGATGTTCGGATCGGCGCCGGCCCCGAGGCCCTTGGTCAGCTTCTCGCCGATCTGGATCTTGACCGGCGCGGCGTTCTGCGCCAGCGCCTGCACGTCGGTGTTCGCGACGACGAACTCGACGCCCTCGAGTCCGGCCTGCACCATGCGGTTGACGGCATTGCTGCCGCCGCCGCCGACGCCAACGACCTTGATCCGCGCACCCGACCGCATCGGGCGATCGAGCTTCAGTCGCAGTTCCTCGCGGGCCTTGCCGTTCCCCTGGCCGTGAAGGCCATTCGCGATCTGCGACAGGGGCTGTTCCATGACGAATCCTCCCGATTCCGTGGCGTCGTGCCGTCTGTGTCGAACTCTCTCGATCCCGCCGCGATGCCAGTGCCGGAACGAACCGGACGGCCCGCTATGGGCATGCCCCGACCTCGCGCGAGGTCGTCCTAGCCCATGAACTCCTTGAACATCCCGCGCAGCCGGCCCGTGAACCGCCCGATGGCGCCCACCGGCACCGGCCGCAACTGCTCGGACCGGTGCGCCTTGTGCGCGTGCATCACCAGCCCCACGGCGGTCGCGAACTCGGGCGTGTTGATGTGGTCGACGAGCCCCCCGACGCCGGCCGGCACGCCGCGCCGGATCGGCAGGTCGAAGATCTGCTCGGCGATCTCGGCCATGCCGTCGAGCAGCGCCCCGCCGCCGGTCAGCACGATCCCCGAGTGCAGCGACTTCTCCCAACCCGCCTTGCGAATTTCGTCCCACAACTGGTGGAACACTTCCTCGGCCCGCGGCTGCAGCACGTCGGCGAGAATGCGGCGCGCCATGATGCGCGGCGGGCGTCCGCCGACGCTCGCCACGTCCATCGTCTCGTCGTCGTGCACCATCGCCGAGAGTGCGCACCCGGCGCGGCGCTTCACGCGCTCGGCATCGGGCACGGGCGTTCGCAGCCCCACGGCCACGTCATTGGTGAAGTGCTCGCCGCCGATCGCGATCACGCCGGTGTGCCACAGGCTCCCCTTCTCGAAGATCGCAAAGTCGGTCGTGCCTCCGCCGATGTCGACGAGCGCAACGCCCAGGTCGCGTTCGTCGGGCGTGAGCACGGCTTCGGCCGCCGCGATCTGCTCGAGCACGGTCGCCACGACCGACACGCCGGCGCGGTTCACGCACGACACGACGTTCTGCGTCGACGACGCGTTGCCGGTGATCAGGTGGACGTTGACCTCGAGCCGCGATCCCGTCATGCCGACGGGCACGCCGATGCCGTCCTGCTCATCGACGACGAAGTCCTGCGGCTCGATATGGAGCACCTCGCGGCCGCTCGGCAGCGCCACGGCCTTGGCCGCGTCAATCGCCCGCTTCACGTCGTCGCGGGTGATCTCGCGGTTGCGCCCGGCCACCGCCACGACGCCGCGGCTGTTGAAGCCCTTGACGTGCGCCCCCGACAGCGCCAGGTGCACCGAATCGATCTCGATGCCGGCGGTCAGTTCCGCCTCGTCGATCGCGCGCTTGATCGAGTCGACGGCCGCCTCGAGGTTCACCACCATGCCGCGGCGGATGCCGCGCGAATCGGCCAGGCCGATCCCGATGATGTCGAGCGCGCCGTCGTCCATGATCTCGCCGACCACGGCCGTCACCTTCGAGGTGCCGACGTCGAGGCCTACCAGGTATCGCTCTTTACGAGCCACTCGTCCTCCCAACGCAGTGCAACGGGCGGCCATGCCACGCCACCCCAATGAGCAGCCGTGCCGGCTGCCCGACGAACATCTCGCTCACGACCGGTCGCGCCCCGCGCGCCCCGGCCATGTCGCAGGCTTCACGCCCCGCACCTCTGCGCCCTCGGCAGGCCGCGCGTAGACGCGCGCGTCATACCGCAGGTCGACGTAGTCGAACTCCGACACCTTCGAGCGCAACGCCGACGCCAGCTCGAGGTAGGCCGACACCCGCGACGCGAAATCGCGGTTGCCGAGGAAGAGCCGCGCCGGATCGGCGTCGAGCGTGACGACCGCATTCGCGGGATCCGACACGTCGACCTGCGACACGCGCGCCAGCAGTTCCGGATGCGGCACGAGCGCCGACAACAGCCGCGACGCCAGCGCGGCCCGCATGCCGCGCAGC
Source organism: Acidobacteriota bacterium (assembly GCA_016789685.1). GTDB lineage: Bacteria > Acidobacteriota > Vicinamibacteria > Vicinamibacterales > JAFNAJ01 > JAEUQQ01. The sequence goes on from JAEUQQ010000149.1 coordinate 9,880, forward strand.
GGCTCGCCCCGTGCCCCGATCGCGTCGGCGTCGAGGCCGTCGATGATCGGCAGGTCGAAGTCGGCGTAGCGTGGCCCGAAGTCGTCGATCACGAGGCCCGACGCGTCGACGAGCACGAGTCGGTCACCGAGCCGGCCCATCCCGAGCGGCCGCCGCTCGACCACCTCGACATCGATCGTCGATGGCAGGATGCGACGCACGCGCGCATCGGCAATCCAGGGTGACGTCGCCACACGTTCGCGGACGGCGTCGAGATCGACCTGCAGCAGCCGCGCCTGCCTGATCGGCGCGAGCGCGTCGAGGATCTCTGCGGTCGGCACGTGCCGGTTGCCGTGCACCTTGATCTCGCCGATGTCGAAGCGGCCAGACCGCCAGGCCGACCACCCGGCCCACGCGAGGCTCCCGACGACGAGGCCCATGACGAGCAGGAAGCGCGTGATGCGCACCCACGTCGCCGGCCCGCGCCGGCGACGCACCGACGATGGCTGTGCGCGGTGGAAGCGGCGATCCTCGGGCGCGACGAAGGCCATGGCGATCACGGCCGCCCCCCGTGCCTGGCCGACAGCGCCTGCACGATGCGCTCGCCGACCGTGCCGATCGATCCGGCACCGAGCGTCACCACGAAATCGCCGGGGCGCGCGATGGCCGCAACCTCTGGGGCGATCGCGTCGAGTGGCCGCGCGATGCGCACGGGATTCCGCGTCTCGGCGAGCACCGACTCGGCCAGGGTCTCGACCGACACGCCGGCGATCGGGTCTTCGCCGGCCGCGTAGATGTCGGTGAGCACGACGACGTCGGCCCGCGCGAGCACGCGCGCGAATTCGGCCATCAGGTGCTGCGTCCGCGTGTAGCGGTGCGGCTGGAACACCAGCACGAGGCGCTCGGGCTGGCACGCGCGGGCGGCATCGACGACGGCCGCGATCTCGCTGGGATGGTGGCCGTAGTCGTCGACGACGGTGACGCCATCGACGACGCCCACCACCTGGAAGCGCCGTTCGGCGCCGCGGACCTCGCCGAGCGCGGCGGCGATCGCGACGAACGGAATCTCGAGATCGAGCCCGACGCCGACGGCGGCGAGGGCATTGAGCACGTTGTGCCGCCCCGGCACGGCCAGGCGCAACTCGCCGAGCGTGTGCTCGGCGCCGTCGCGCGTGCGCTGCACGACGGTGCACGTCGAGGCAAACGGCTCGAGGCGCACGTCGACCGCGCGCAGCTCGGCCTCGTCGGCGGCGATGCCGTAGGTCACGACGCGACGCGTGAAGCGCGGCAGCAGCGCCCTGAGCGGCAGGTCGTCGACGCAGGCCATCACGGCCCCGTAGAAGGGCACGCCATTCGCAAACGTGACGAACGCGTCGCCCACGGCGTCGAAGGTGCCGTAGTGATCGAGGTGCTCGCGATCGACGTTCGTGACGATCCCGATGACGGGCGTGAGCTTCAGGAACGACCCGTCACTCTCGTCGGCCTCGGCCACCATCCATGGCCCACGGCCGAGACGTGCATTGCTGCCAAACGCACTGAGGCGTCCGCCGATGACGGCCGTTGGATCGAGCCCGGCGCGCTCGAGCATCAGGGCGACCATCGACGTCGTCGATGTCTTGCCGTGTGACCCGGCGACCGCGATGCCAGACCTGAGGCGCATCAGTTCGGCGAGCATCTCGGCCCGCGGGATGACCGGCACGTGCCGGCGGCGCGCCTCGATCACCTCGGGATTGAGCGGCTTGACCGCCGACGACACCACCACCACGTCGGCGTCACCCACGTGCGACGCGTCGTGTCCCTCGTGGACGCGCACCCCGAGCGTCGCGAGCCGCGCCGTGATCGGCGACGGCTTCGCGTCGGAGCCGCTGACGGCATATCCCAGGTTGGCGAGCAGCTCAGCGATGCCACTCATGCCAATCCCGCCGATGCCCACGAAGTGGATCGTCCGTGTGCGTCCGAGCACGATGCCCTTCTCGCGAATCTCCGATTCGCGACGACCGCCGTGAGGCGGCCGCTCCCGTCCCGTGCGCCGCGGGTCGCCGCGGCGCGTCTCAGCCTTGCCGTCGTGCCAGTGCCAGCACCCGATCCGCAATCACGTCGGCGGCATCGGGCCGTGCGGCGGCGCGCGCCGCGCGCCGCATCTCGTGCAATCGTTCGGGGCTCGCCAGCAGCGTCGTGATGCGCGCAGCCAGGCCCTCGCCATCGAGGTTGGCCTGCAGCAGCACCTCGACGGCGCCGAGACGCGCGAGCGCCTCGGCGTTCTTGCGCTGATGGTCGTCGGTCGCGGTCGGCAATGGCACCAGCACCGCCGCGCGTCCCGCCACCGTCAGTTCGGCGATCGTCGTCGCACCCGCACGGGCGACGACGAGATCCGCATCGGCCATCTCACGCTCCATCGCGTGCAGGAAGGGCTCGACGCGTGCCTCGAGCCCGGCCTGCGCGTATCCCTGCCGCACGACCTCGAGATCGCGCTCGCCCGTCTGGTGCGTGATCGCGACCCCGGCGGCCTTCAACCGCGGCGCCGCTGCGACCATCGCGCGGTTGATCGCCTGCGCCCCCTGCGAGCCCCCGAACACCAGCAGCCTCTGGGGGCCCTCGCGGCGCGGCGCGTCGGCGGCGATGGCCCTGAAGCCATCTCGCACCGGGTTGCCGCTCATGAACGCCCGCTCGCCGAACCACGGCCGCGCCTCGTCGTACGTCAGGGCGGCAGCATCGACGAAGCGTGCGAGCACGCGGTTGGCGAGGCCGGGCATCGCGTTCTGCTCGAGCACCAGCGTCGGAATCCGCCGAAGCGCCGCCAGGCCCACCACGGGCCCCGAGCTGTACCCGCCAACCCCCACCACCACGTCGGGCGCACGGTGCGTCAGCACCTGCCACGCGTCGAGCGCGCTCACGGGCACCAGCGCGACGCCGCGCGCGAGCGCACCGAGCGACTTCCCCTTGAGCCCCGCGCTGCGGATCACGTCGAGCGTGAGCTGCTCGCGCGGCAGGACCCGCGCCTCGATGCCCTGCGCCGTCCCGGCGAACGTCACCGTCGTGCCGGCGGCGCGCGCCATCAGTGATCGCGCCACCGCGATTCCGGGAAAGAGATGGCCGCCGGTGCCCCCACCCGCAATCACCACGCGCACGCCCTGCCTCGCCCCGCCGGTCATCGCCTAGGTACTGGCCGAGGATTGCTGCGACACGTTCAACAACACCCCCATCGCGATGAAGCTCACGATCAGCGACGACCCGCCCGCGCTCACGAAGGGCAGCGGAATGCCCTTGGTCGGCAGCAGGCTGAGCACGACGCTGATGTTCACGAACGCCTGGATGACGATCATCGAGGTCAACCCGAGGGCGAGGAACGCGCCGAACCGATCCGGCGCGCGCAGCGACGCGACGAGGCCGCGCCACGCGATCACGCAGAATGCGACCAGCACCACCGTCGCGCCGATCATCCCGGTCTCTTCAGACAGCACCGCGTAGATGAAGTCGGTGTGCGCCTCGGGCAGGTACGACATCTTCTGCGTCGAGTTGCCGATGCCCACGCCCGTCACCCCGCCAGACCCCACGGCGATCAGCGACTGCCACTGCTGCCAGCCGGGCCCACGCCGGTTGGCCTCGGGATCGAGGAAGCTGAGCAGGCGTGCGACGCGGTACGGCTCCGAGATCAGCGCCACGGCCGCGACCGGCACGACCGCACACGCCAGGGTGACCAGGTAGCGGTACGACAGGCCCGCGGCAAACAACATCACCGCCACGGTCGCCACGAGCGCGGCCGCCGTGCCGAAGTCGGGCTCGAAGAAGATCAGCATCGCGAGTGCCGCGGCGACGCCGACGATCGGGACGATGCTCGCGCGCAGGTCGTTGATCGACTCCATGCGCCGCTCGAGCATCATCGCCGTGAACATGATCGCGGCGAGCTTCGCGAACTCCGACGGCTGCACGCCGACGCCGGCGACATTGAGCCAGCGGTGCGTGTTGTTGATCGGGTTCATGAAGAACACCACGATCAGCCCGAGCGCCACCCCACCCAGCGCGCCGTACACCACCAGCGGATGGCGATACAGCCGGTAGTCGATCCGCATCAGCAGCATCAGCAGCGTGCCGCCGATCAGCGACCAGGCGATCTGCTTCGACAGGAAGTAGAACGGCTCGTTGGGCACCTTGAACGCCGACGCGCTGCGCACCATGACGAGGCTGGTACACACCAGCACCAGCATCGCGATGAACAACCACCAGTCGGACCTCAGCTTGCGTGCCATGTTCTCAGTCCGTCGCCCCCGACCGATCCCGTTCGCGCCTGCGTGGCGCGCACCGCGCGCGGCCCCGCGTCCTGCCCGTTCGTCCCGCCCGCATCCCGCTGCCCCGGCCGCCACGCGTCCCGGGGATCCGGCCCACTGGCGCCGGTCATCATCGCGACCTCGGATGCGAGGTCTAAAGATCCATGCGCCTCGGCCCGAAACCTGTTCTGCAACGGGCGGATGGGCCTCGGGAGCCCCGCCGCCGCTGCTGCACCCGTGCCCGGCAGCCGCCTCGCGCACCCCGCGTGGCCGGCGCCGCGTGCCCGGGCAGCTGTGCGTGTGAGCGGTCAGCAGTCATCAGCCGAGTGGTGGACGAGGACGACAACCACGCAGACCCGGGTAGCCTGCGCTCCCAGCGGTCGCCTCCCCGCCGCGGCCATCGAACTGATGACTGCTCACCGCTCACCCCGCACTCGCGACGCCTCCAGACGTCGCACCGCGTCCGTGAATACCCGTCCGCGTTCCGCGTAGTCGCGGAACATGTCGTGACTCGCGCACGCCGGCGCGAGCACCACCACGCCCCCGGGCGGCACCAGCCGCCACGCCAGGTCTACCGCCGCGTCGAGCGTCGGCGCGTCGTGCACCGGCACCGTCGTGCCGAGCGCCGTGCGCACCAGCCCGGCGGCCTCGCCGATGGCCACCACCGCCGTGCCCCGCGCCGCCAGCGGCCCCCGCAGGCCGCCAAGGTCGCCGCCCTTGAACCGTCCGCCGACGATGGCCACCACGCCGCCCTCGAAGCTCTCGATCGAGCGCCGGGCGGCCTCGACGTTCGTCGCCTTCGAGTCGTTCACGAACCGCACGCCCTCGATCGTCGCGACGAGCTCGAGCGCGTGCTCGAGGCCGCCAAACCCGGCGATCGCCCGCTCGATCGCTGCCGGTGCCACGCCGCCGACGTGCGCGGTGCAGGCCGCCGCGACGACATCCGCGACGAGATGCGGCCCGATCAGCCGGATCGACGAGACTGGCGCGAGGCGCGTGGACGATCCCTCCGCACCCCGGTGGACGATTGCTCCGTCCACGATCCCCGCGCCTTGCACGGATGGCTCCGCCACCGTGAACCACTCGCGACGTGCCCGCGTGTGCCCGACCAGCCGCGCCACCGCGGGGTCATCGGCATTCAGCACGGCGACGTCGCTGTCGACCTGCCTCGCCACGATCTGCGCCTTGGCTGCGCCGTACGCCGCCTCGGTGCCGTGACGATCGAGATGGTCGGGTGAGAAGTTCAGGAACACCGCGATCGCCGGGTGGAACGTCGGCGCCATCTCGAGCTGGAAGCTGCTGGCCTCGATCACGTGGATGGTGTCGGGTGTCGAGTCGTCGATCTGCGCCGACAACGGCACGCCGATGTTCCCGCCCACGCGCGTCCTGAATCCGCCCTCCTCGAACATCCGGCCCACGAGCGTGGTCGTCGTCGATTTGCCCTTCGTCCCCGTGATGGCGACGATGCGCCCTCGCAGGCGCCGCGTCGCGAACTCGAACTCCCCGATCACCTCGGCGCCCGCCCGCCGTGCCGTCTCGAGCACCGGCAGTTCTGGCGGCACCCCCGGACTCACCACCACCAGGTCCGCATCCGCGAACGTCTCGTCGCGATGCGGCCCCAGCACCACCTCGACCCCGGCGGCCTCGAGGGCCGCCCGCTCGCCGATCGCCTCGCGGCGATCCGCGAGCACCACCCGCGCGCCTTGCACCGCGCACCATGTCGCCGCCGCGATGCCGCTGCGGGCCGCGCCGACCACGATCACGCGACGGCCGCTGACGCCGCCTCCGTCCATCCCCTCACCGCAACTTCAGCGTCGTCAGGCTGAACAGCGCAAAGACGATCGCGACAATCAGGAAGCGCGTGATCACCTTCGGCTCGCTCCAGCCCGAGAGCTCGAAGTGATGGTGAATCGGCGCCATCTTGAACACGCGCTTGCCGCGCAGCTTGAACGACCCGACCTGCACCATCACCGACAGCGCCTCGATCACGAACACGCCGCCGACGATGACGAGGAGGATCTCCTGCTTGATCAGGATCGCGACGGTGCCGAGCGCGCCACCGAGGGCCAGCGATCCCACGTCGCCCATGAAGACTTCGGCGGGGTACGAGTTGTACCAGAGGAATCCCAGGCTCGCGCCGACCAGCGACCCGCAGAAGATCGTCAGCTCCGCGGCGTACGGGAAGCGGATGATCAGCAGGTACTCGGCGAGCTGCCGGTGCCCGGTGACGTAGGCCAGCGCGGTGTATGTCGCGGCCGCCACCGTGAACGTGCTGATCGCGAGGCCGTCGAGGCCGTCGGTCATGTTGACGGCGTTCGACGCCCCCACCAGCACGAGCACCGCGAACGGCACGTAGAACCAGCCGAGGTCGGGAATCAGCCGCTTGAAGAACGGGAAGATCAGCCGCGTGTTGTACTGCCCCTGGTCGGCCAGCACCAGCAGCGCAACGCCCACGCCGAGCGCCACCACGATCTGCCCGCCCATCTTGTAGCGGGGGATCAGCCCGTGGTGCGAGCGCTTGGTGACCTTGAGGTAGTCGTCGAGGAAACCGATGGCGCCAAACAGCGTCGTCGACAGCACCGCGATCCAGATGTAGGGGTTCGTCAGGTCGGCGAACAGCAGCGTGGGCACGAGCGCCGCCACGAGGATCAGCAACCCGCCCATCGTCGGCGTGCCCGCCTTGGCCTGGTGGCTCTTCGGGCCCTCGGTGCGGATCACCTGGCCGATCTGGAACTCGCGCAGGCGGCGGATCATCCACGGACCGAGGAGCAGGCTCAGCGCCAGGGCCGTCAGGCTCGCGGCGGCCGTGCGGAACGTGATGTAACGCATCACGTTGAGCAGCGAGAGGCTCTCGTGCAGCGGGAAGAGCAGGTGATACAGCATCAGCCTCTCGCCTCGCGCACGCCGTCGACGACGCGCTCCATCTTGATGCCGCGCGACCCCTTGACGAGGACGAGATCCCCGTCGCGCACCAGGTCGGTGGCCAGGCGCGCCGCCTCGACGCTGTCGGCGACGTGATGCACCGCGCCGGCCGCCAGTCCTGCGCGCACGGCTTCGTCGGCGAGGTGTTGGGCCGGACCTCCGCCCACCGTCACCAGCACCTGCACGCCGGCGCGCTGCGCCGCGCGCGCCACGTCGGCGTGCAGCGCGTGCGCCTGGTCGCCGAGTTCCAGCATCTCGCCGAGGCACGCCACGTAGCGGCGCGACGTGTCGCGCCCGCAGGCCTCGAGCATCCGTACCACCGCCGACGGGCTCGCGTTGTAGCAGTCGTCCACGACGACCACGTCGCCACCGAGCCGCAGCACCTCGCCACGGTGCGCCGCCGGCGCCAGCGACGCGATGCGTCCGGGCATCGACGCGAGCGGTACCCCGAGTTCGAGGCCCACCGCCACCGCCGCCATCAGGTTCGACACATGGGCGCGACCGATCAGCACCGACGAGACCACCGCCGCGCCGCGCGGCGTGTGCATCATGACCGTGACGCCGTCGACGCCCCGCTCGCGAATGCTGGTGGCGCGCACGTCGGCCGTCGGCGCCTCGCCGAACGTGACCACGCGGCCAGCGAACCGCGGCGCATGGCGCATCACCAGCGCATCGTCGGCGTTTGCGATCAGCACCGACTCGGCCGTCGCACCCTCGAGGATCTCGGCCTTGGCCTCGGCGATCGCATCCATCGATCCGAAGTAGCCGATGTGCGCCGTGCCGACATTCGTCCACACACGCACGTCGGGCTCGGCAACCTCGACGAGGCGACGAATCTCGCCCGCGCCGCTCATCCCGAGTTCGAGCACGGCCACGTCGTGGCCAGCCTGGAGGTCGAACAGTGACAACGGCAGGCCGAGGTGGTTGTTGAAGTTGCCCTTGGTGCGCAGCGTCCGGTACCGCGCCTCGAGCACCGTCGCGACGGCGTCTTTCGTCGTCGTCTTGCCCGCGCTGCCGGTGATCGCGACCACGCGCGCGCCAGACGCGCGGCGGATGGCCAGCGCCATGTCCTGCAGCCCGCGCTCGGTGTTCGCGACCAGGATGACCGGCACAGCGCCGGTGTCGATCGCGGCCACGGCGTCAGCCGACTCCACGAGCACGGCCGCGGCGCCACGCGCAATCGCCTGGCCGATGAAGTCGTGGCCGTCGAAATTCGGACCGCGATAGGCCACGAACATCGCGCCGGGCTGGATGGTGCGCGAATCGAGCCACGCCGTGCCGCACACGACGGCGTCGTTGCCGCGGATGACCCGGCCAGCGGCCGCAGCGGTCAGCGTGCGCACGTCGAGCGCGGCGCGGGCCATGATCACGCCTGCCCTCCGACCGGCATGTGCTCGCGACGTGCCCGCAGCGCCGTGCGTGCCACCTCGACGTCGTCGAACGGCACGCTGCGGTCGCCAACCACCTGCGACTTCTCGTGGCCCTTGCCCGCGATCAGCACCAGGTCGCCGGGCGCGGCCTCGGACACGGCCGTCGCGATCGCCTGCGCGCGGTCGAGGATGGACGTCCACGCCACCGTCTTCGGCGTCGGCACCGGCTGCCCGCCGCGCGTCGCCGGGCGGTCGGGCACGACGAAGCCGCGCTTGATCTCGTCGACGATTGCCTGCGGATCCTCGGAGCGCGGGTTGTCGGACGTCAGCACGACCCGGTCGCTGAGCCGGGCAGCGACGGCGCCCATCAGCGGCCGCTTGGCGCGATCGCGGTCGCCGCCGCAGCCAAACACCGAGATCACCTGTCCCGACGTCATCGGGCGCGCCGTCTCGAGCAGGTTTCGCAGCGCGTCGTCGGTGTGCGCGTAGTCGACCACGACCTGCACGTCGTCGAGATCCGACGACACGACCTGGAAGCGGCCCGGCACCGCCTCGAGTGCGGTGAGGCCACGCTCGATCGCCTGGGCCGGCAGGTCGAGCGCCGAGGCCGTGGCCACGGCCGCGAGGATGTTGTAGGCGTTGGGCCGCCCGACCAGGCGCGAGCGCACGTGCACGATGCCCCGCGGCGTCTGGATGTCGAACGTCAGGCCGTCGAGCGAGAACGTGACCTCGGAGGCGAAGACATCGGCCTCGCGTCCGAGCGCGTAGGTGACGGCATGCGGGAAGTCGCGCTCGAGCCGGGCGCCATAGGGATCGTCGATGTTGATCACGGCCGGTGCGCCGGGGCCGAGCATCTCGAACAACCGCCGCTTGGCGAGGAAGTAGTCTTCCATGCCGCGGTGGAAGTCGAGGTGGTCGCGCGTCAGGTTGCTGAACACCGCGGCCGAGAAGCGCATGCGATCGACGCGGTGCAGCGCGAGCGCGTGTGACGACACCTCCATCACGCACGCCGCGCAGCGCTCGTCGACCATCTCGCGCAGCATCCGCTGCACGTCGGGCGCCTCTGGCGTGGTGCGCGACGACTCGTGCTCGACGCCGCCGATGCGATAGCCGATCGTGCCGATGCGGCCGATGCGGTACCCGGCGGCCTCGAAGATCGACGCCACCAGGTACGTCGTGGTCGTCTTGCCGTTCGTGCCCGTGATGCCGATCGCGAGCAGTTCCTCGCTGGGGTGCCGGTACAGGATGGCCGCGCACGCCGCGAGCGCACGGCGCCCGTCGGCGACGACGATCCATGGGGCCTCGACGTCCTGGGGCGCGGGCGACTCGCTGATGACCGCCAGCGCGCCGCGCTGGACGGCATCGGCGGCAAACGCGGCGCCGTCGGCCTTCGAGCCGCGCAGCGCGACGAAGACCGACCCCGACGCGGCCTTGCGCGAGTCGTAGTCGATCGCGGTCACGTGCTTCGACAGGGCGGGCGCCCCGGCGTCGGCAAGGTCGACCGCCTGGTCGGCCGCGAGGCGTTCGAGCAGGTCACGCAGCGTCACGGTTCGATCCCCTGCGCGACGGCACGGGGCCGGCGTTCGAGCGTGAGGCGGCACACGGTGCCCGACTCGATGTCGGTGCCGGCCTCGAGATCCTGCCCGGCGACCATGCCATCGCCGGCCACGCGCACGACGAGCCCGAGCCGCGTCGCGACGCGCACCGCCTCGCGCGCGCTGAGGCCCCGCAGGTCGGGCATCTTGCCTGGCGTGATCGCGACGGTGGTCAGGTCGGGCTGGCGTGCTGGCGCGTTGGGCGCGGCGACGACCGCGGGGCCCGGAGCCGTCGCGGGCGCGCTGCGCGCCACGACAATGCGCGAGCGCTCCTCGGACTCGATGGTGGGGGCGACGCCGTAGTACCGCAGCGCCGACTCGGCGACAGCCTTGAACACCGGCGCCGCGATCGTCCCGCCGTAGTAGCCCCCGGACTTCGGCGCGTCGATGACCACGAGAATCGAGATGGCCGGGTTCCGCGACGGCACGTAGCCGACGAACGACGACGTGTGCTGGTCAGAGTACCCGCGGCCGCCCTGCTTGACGCGGCGCGCCGTGCCGGTCTTGCCGGCCACGGTGTAGCCCGCCAGCGCCGCGGCCTTGCCCGTGCCGTCTTCGACGACCGACTCGAGGATGGTCGTCATCGTCGCGGCCGTCTGCTCGCTGATGACGCGGCGGATCGCCCGCGGCGCCACCGCCTTGCGCTGGGCGCCGTCGATGACCGCGCGCACCACGTGCGGCTCGACCAGCGTCCCGCCGTTGGCGATGGTGTTGATCGCCGCGACCATCTGCATCGCGGTCACGCCGATCGAGTAGCCGTACGACATCGACCCGAGCGACACCGACGTGAGCTTGTCGAGCGGCGTCACGATGCCGCGGCTCTGGCCGCGGAAGTCGCGCAGGTTGGCCTGGCCGAGCCCGAACTTCGCCACGTACTCCGAGAAGCGCTCCGCCCCGATCCGGTGCCCGATCTGCACCGCGCCGACATTGCTCGACTTGGCGACGACATCGCGCAACGACAGGGTCCCGTAGGCGTGCGTGTCGCGGATGACGTGGTTGCCGAGCCGCATCTGGCCGTTGCCCAGGTTGAACAGGCTCTGCGGCGTGAACAGGCCCAGGTCGATCGCGGTGGCGGCCGTGATGAACTTCATCGTCGACCCCGGCTCGTACACGTCCTGTACCGCGCGGTTCTTGAGCAGCGCCGCCTCGGTGCGTGCGAACGTGTTGGGGTTGTAGGTCGGCCACAGCGCCAGGGCGAGAATCTCGCCGGTCTGCGGTACCGACACGATGACCAGGCCCGACGACGACCCGGTTTCGCCGATGCGCGACGACAGGGCCCGTTCGCTGTCGTGCTGCAGGCGTCCGTCGAGCGTCAGCTCGAGTGTCTTCCCCGGCACGGGCGTCGCCTCTTCCGAGTCGAACGCCTGGCGGTGGGCGTCTTCGTAGCTGAGTCGCCACCCGGGCTTGCCGCGCAGGTACTCGTCGTAGCTGCGCTCGACGCCCTCGAGCCCCCGGTTGCCGTCGCCGACAAAGCCGACGACGTGCGCGGCGAGTTCGCGGTTGGGGTAGTAGCGCCGGGGTTCGGGCTCCGACCACACCACGTTCGACTTCATGCCGTCGATGCGCTCGGCGTCGGCCGGCGAGGCGTTGCGCCAGACGGTGGTGCCGCGGCTCTTCCGGGCCAGGCCCGCGATCAACTGGTCGTAGTCGGCGGGCGTGCAGCGGTCGATCAGGCCGCACAGTTCGCGGGCGACGCGGTCGCGGTCGCCGGCCTTGACGGCGAGCGCGTTGACGACGATGGTGGCGCTCTCGACGCTGGCGGCGAGCGTCACGCCGTTGCGGTCGACGATGGTGCCGCGCGGGCCGGGAACTTCGACCTGGTGGGTCACCTGTTCGATGAGCTGGGCTGCCCAGCGGTCGTGCTGCGCGACCTGCAGCACGACGAGCCGCGCCTGGATGCCGATCGCCCACAGCAGGAGGAGGCTGGCGAGCACGACGAGGCGTCGGCGGATCGTGCCTTGCCAGTCGATCGGCGCCGCGTCGGCTTCGGCATCGCGCGCGTCGCGCACGAGGTCGGGCCGGTTGTACGGCGATCGCGGCAGGTCCGGCGTGGCGCCGGGCATGAGATCGAGATCCTGCACGGTCCGCCTCCTACCGCGATGCGACGACAGACCGCGCCGGCGGTGGCGACGAGGTCACGCGTTCGATGACGACCGACGACTCGGGGCGGGGGGCGACCATGTGGAGCTGCTTCGCACGCGCGGCGACGATGGCAGGCGAGGCCTGCGTGCTGACCTCGACTTCGAGGTGCTGCCGCCTGACCTCCTCGCGCTTCTGGTCGGCGAGGATCTCCTCGCGCGCGGTGGTCAGGGCGCGCGCGGTATCGTGCTGGTGCACGTTGAACGTGAGCAGGGCGACGAACAGCCCGCCGATGAGCGCCGCGCGACCGAGGCGTCCCTGCCGCTCGCGATCGACCTCGCGGACGATCGTCGTGTTGCGCACGTCGCGTCGCACCGCGAACTCGAATCCCGCGTGTCTCATGCGCACCTCTCGAGCACGCGCAACCGTGCGCTGCGCGCGCGTGGATTCCGTTCGCACTCCTCGTCGTCCGGCGACAGCGGACGCCGCGTCACCACCTGCCAGGGCGCGTCGTCGGCCGCCATCGCGCGGAACGTGTGCTTGACGACGCGATCCTCGAGCGAGTGGAACGCGATGACGACGAGCCGCGCCCCGACCGCGAGCCTCCGCGCCGCGTCGAGCAGGAACACGTCGAGACGGTCCAGCTCACGATTCACGTGGATCCGGATCGCCTGGAACGTCCGCGTGGCCGGGTCGATGCGCTGCCAGCCCTTGTTCGGGATGGCGCGCCGCACGATGGCCGCGAGCCGCCCGGTGGTCTCGATCGGCGCCTCGCCGCGTGCCCGCACGATGGCGCGGGCGATGCGTCGCGAGTAGCGCTCCTCGCCGTACTCGAAAATCACGCGTGCCAGTTCGACCTCGTCGGCATCGGCCACGAACACCGCCGCGCTCATCTCGTCGCGCACGTCCATGCGCATGTCGAGCGGCTCGTCGCGTCGGAAGCTGAACCCCCGGCCCTCGGCGTCGAGCTGCATCGACGACACGCCCAGGTCGGCCAGGATGCCGGCCACCTCGGTCGCGCCGGCCGCCCGCACGGCCGCGCCGATCGCGCGGTAGTCGTCGTGCACGAAACTGACGCGGTCGCCAAAACCCTGCAGGCGCTCGCGGGCCAGACCAAGGGCCGTGGCGTCGCGATCGATCCCGATCACGCGCGCCGCCCCCGCCTCGAGCAGCGCCGTGGTGTGTCCCCCGAGCCCCAGCGTGCAGTCCACGAACACCCCGCCTCGTCCGGGCCGCAGCGCCTCGAGCACCTCGCGCACCATCACCGGCTCGTGCGACGCCACGACGGTGTCCACGTCAGATCCCGAGGGCCTTGAGCGCCTGCCGGTCGGCGGGCGTCAGCTTCTGGTCCTTGATCCGCTGGCCGACCAGTGACTGGCTCCAGATCTCGAGCCACCGCACCTTGCCGAACATCTCGACGTCCTGGTCGATCCGCGCCATCGTCCTGAGGCGGGGACTGATGACCAGGCGGCCCTGGGCGTCGAACTCACCGCTCGATCCGTAGTAGTTGACGAGATCGAGGTATTTCGTCACGCTCTCTTCGGTCGTGGGGGCGGCGGCGAGCTTGGCTTCGATGCCTTCCCAGATCGGCAGGGGGTAGATGCGGACGGTCTCCTCATCGTCGCTCGTCATGAAGACGCGCGAGCCGTACGTACTCTCGATATAGGCGCGATACTCAGCTGGAATCTTGAGCCGCCCCTTGTCATCGAGCCGAACGGGATAGGAGCCTCTGAGAGCCATTTCGTTCCACTTCGGACCACTTCGGACCACCGGCATCCTACGCACCCCCCCGAGGGGTGTCAACGCCGAAGTTTTTCCAAGTGGTGACGCAAAACGACTTACGCTTTTTATTCGCAATTCGATCGCTGGCAGGATCGCCCGGTGCGGGGCGCCGCGGGCGCCGGCCGGGGCCCGCGTGGTAGGATTTCGGGTTCGCGTGACGCCGCACGCGAGCGGGGCCCGGCGATGCCGACGGCCCAGCGGGCCATCCGGCGCATTCCCATCCCACCACCCATGCTGCGCGCAGGCCTGATCGGGCTTCCATCGACCGGCAAGACCACCCTCTTCCGCCTCATGACGAGCGCCCGCGAGGCGGCCAAGGGCGGGCACGGCAAGGCCGAGGCGCACGTCGGCATCTCGCGCGTGCCCGATGCGCGGCTCGACGCGCTGGCGGCGATGTTCAACCCGCGCAAGCACACGCCCGCGACGGTGGAGTTTGCCGACATCGCGCTGCCCGGCGGCAGCGGTGCCCGCGACCTGGTCGACGTCGCGCCGTTCCGCAACGCCGACGCGCTGGTGCAGGTGGTGCGCGCGTTCCGCGATCCGAGCGTGCCGCACCCGTCGGGCAGCATCGATCCCGCGCGCGATGCGCAGGCGATGGCCGACGAGCTGATCCTGGCCGACCTCGGGATCGTCGAGAAGCGGCTCGACCGCCTCGCGCGCGACTTGAAGAAGTCGCCGACTGCCGACCTCAAGCGCGAGCACGAGATCCTGGTGCAGTGCCAGGACGCCCTGGAGAACGGCCGTCCGCTGCGCACGCTGGGCCTGTCGGGCGACGACCTGAAGCGCCTGCGCGGGTTCCAGTTCCTGTCGGCCAAGCCGATGCTGCTCGTGCTCAACGTCGACGAGGGCGACATCGGCGCGCTCGACTCCGCGATTGCGTCAGCGGGGCTCGAGCGCTTCGTCGAGGGCACCGCCACGCGCGCGGTGGCGCTCTGCGCGAAGATCGAGCTCGAGATCGCTGAACTCGAACCCGCCGACGCCGCCGCGTTCCTGGCCGATCTGGGCCTCACGGAGTCGGCGCTCGGCCGCGTGATCCGCGCCAGCTACGACCTGCTCGGCTACATGTCGTTCTTCACCGTGGGCGAAGACGAGTGCCGGGCGTGGTCGATTCCGGCGGGCACGGGCGCGCAGCTCGCCGCGGGCGAGATCCACAGCGACATCCAGCGCGGGTTCATCCGCGCCGAGGTCGTGCACTACGACACGCTGACCGCGCGCGGCTCGATGGCGGCGTGCAAGGACCACGGCGAATTCCGGCTCGAGGGCAAGGAATACGTCGTGCGTGACGGCGACATCATCAACTTCCGCCACGCGACGTAGCCGCCGCCTGCGCACTGATCCCGTGTCGAGCATCTCTACCATCGTCGTGTGCGAGGCGCAGGTGCCGTTCGTCTGGGGCGGTGCCGAGGTCCTCGTGCGCGAGCTCGTCGCGCAACTGCGCCACCATGGCTACCGCACCGAGCTGGTGAGCGTGCCGTTCAAGTGGTACCCGCGCGACGAGATCCTGGCGCACGCCGCCGCGTGGCGCCTGCTCGACCTGAGCGAGAGCTGCGGCCGGCCGATCGACCTCGTCATCGCGACGAAGTTCCCGACCTACTTCGTGCGGCATCCGCGCAAGGTGGCGTGGCTCGTGCACCAGTACCGCGCCGCCTACGAGCTGTGCGGCACGATGTTCAGCGAGTTCGACGTTGCCGAGCTCGACGTCGCGCTGCGCGAGCGCATCATCGGGCTCGACACCGGGATGCTCGGCGAGTGCGTGCGGCGGTACTCGATCGCGCAGACCGTGACCGATCGCCTCGCCTACTACAACGGCCTCGACGCCCCGGCGCTCTACCACCCGCCGCGCCTGGCCGCGCAGTTGCGGGCCGGTGGCTACGGCGACTACGTGCTGGTGGTGGGCCGCCTCGAGTCGATCAAGCGCGTCGATCTCGTGGTGCAGGCCATGGCCCACGTCGATGCGCCGACGCGCCTGGTGATCGCGGGCGTCGGCACGCACGAGGCGGCCGTGCGCCAGACCGCCGACGCGTGCGGCGTCACCGACCGGATCACGTTCGCGGGCGCCGTGGACGACGAGGCGCTCCTGGCGCTGTATGCTGATGCCCTCGCGGTCGTGTTCGTGCCCTACGCCGAAGACTACGGTTACGTCACGCTCGAGGCCTTCCTGGCCAGGCGGCCGGTCATCACGGCGCGCGACAGCGGGGGGCCGCTCGAGTTCGTCGTGGATGGCGTCAACGGGACCGTCGTCGACCCGCAGCCCGAGGCGATCGCCGAGGCCGTGAACCGCTATGCGCACGCGCCTGCCCTCGCGGCCGCCCACGGCGACGCGGGCTACGATCGCGCGCGGACGATCACGTGGGACGGCGTCGTCGAGGCCCTGGTGGGCGCGGCGGGCGCGTGACGCGCGGGAGACGCAGACGACACCGATGAAGCTGATCATCCAGATCCCGTGCCTCAACGAGGCCCAGACGCTGCCGGCCACGCTGGCCGACCTGCCGCGCTCGCTGCCGGGCGTCGACACGATCGAGTACCTCGTGATCGACGATGGCTCGCGCGACGGGACGGTCGACGTCGCCCGGGCGCACGGGGTGCACCACGTCGTCCGCTTCACGCGGAACAAGGGCCTGGCGGCCGCGTTCGTGGCCGGCATGGACGCGGCGGTGAAGCACGGCGCCGACATCATCGTGAACACCGATGCCGACAACCAGTACCAGGGGGCCGACGTCGCGACGCTGATCGCGCCGCTGCTGCGCGGCGAGGCCGACATCTGCATCGGCGACCGGAACATCAAGGCCATCGCCGAGATGTCGCCGGCCAAGAAACTGCTGCAGCGCCTCGGCAGCTGGGTCGTGCGGCAGGTCTCGAACACGTCGGTGCCCGACACGACGAGCGGCTTCCGCGCCTACTCGCGCGAGGCCGCGCTTCGGCTGACCATCGTGTCGGACTTCAGCTACACGCTCGAGTCGATCATCCACGCCGGCAAGCGGCGCATGGCGATCGCGCACGTGGCCATCGCGACGAACCCGCGCACGCGCGAGTCGCGGCTCTTCGACTCGATGTTCTCGTACATCAAGAAGTCGTCGGCGACGATCGTGCGCATCTACGCGTCGCACGAACCGCTCAAGGTCTTCTCGTACATCGGCGGCGCGAGCTTCGCCGTCGGGTTCCTCGTCTCGCTGCGCTTTCTCTACTACTTCGTCACCGGCACCGGCTTCGGGCACCTGCAGTCGCTCATCCTCTCGGCCGTGCTGATGATCGTCGGTTTCCAGATCATCCTGATCGGGCTCGTCGCCGACCTCATCTCGGGCAGCCGGCGCATCACCGAGGACGTGCTCTACCGCGTCCGCTCGCTCGAGCTCAAGATCGACGCGGCGCACGAGGCGGCGGCGCGGCGCGAGGAGCACTGATGGCGGACCCGGCCAGCACCACGATTCTCATCCCGGCCTACAACGAAGGGCCCGTGATCGCGCAGGTCGTGGCCGCGCTGCAGGCCGAAGGCCCGTGGCACGAGATCCTCGTGATCGACGACGGGTCGTCGGACGACACGGCCGCCCGCGCCGCAGGCGCCGGCGCGCGGGTGATCCGCCATCCCTACAACAAGGGGAACGGCGCGGCGGTGAAGACGGGCATCCGCAACGCGACCGGCGAGTACCTGATGATCGTGGATGGCGACGGCCAGCACCAGCCGAGCGACGCGCGCCGCCTGGCCGCCCGGCTCGGCGAGTTCGACCTGGTCGTCGGCGCCCGTTCGAGCGCGACGCAGGCCTCGGGCGCACGGCGGCTCGGCAACGCGGCACTCAACGCGCTCGCCAGCCACCTCACCGATCGGCCGATTCCCGACCTCACCTCGGGCTTCCGCGGCGCGCGCCTCGAGCACCTGCGCGAGTTCGTCCACCTGGTGCCCAACGGTTTCTCGACGCCGACGACCACCACGCTCTCCTTAGTGAAGGCCGGCTACAACTTGACCTTCGAGCCGATCGACGCGAAACTGCGCGTCGGGAAGTC
>JAEUQQ010000217.1 GCA_016789685.1 Acidobacteriota bacterium
ATCGACGGCGATGGTTGCGTCGATCCGGGGCGTGGCGACGCGCGACTGGGCGGTGCGCCCGCTGTAGGTCGGCCCTGCGGCGGCCACCGGACGCGGCACCGTGCCACACACCGCCGCGACCACCGCGATCGCGCACACGCCCCACGACATCGGCCGGCGCGGGGCCGTCGGCACCTTCGTCATACCGGAACGGACCGGGCGGCTGCGACGGCCTCGGTGAGCGCCTGCGACGTGATCCGCCAGTGCGAGGCGTGCCAGCGCGCGTGTCCGTCGATGACGAGGAAAATCTGTGGAGAATGGTGCGGCACGTCGAGCCTCGCGGCGACGGCGTTCGAGAGGGCACGGTGCGTCTGCACGACGACGAGGGCGCAGGGCGGCGCATTCCCGGTGTGCGTGACGAAGTGCTCGACCTCTTCGCGGGCGGCGGCGCTGGTGCCGCAGGTCGCGCTGTGCTTGAAGATCAGGACAGGTTCGTGATGCGAACGCGCCATCCACGCGTCCAGCATGTCGGGCTCGGTCAGGGGCTGCAGGCGCGGCGCAGGCGGCATGCGGCCGATGATACCGCGTGGCCGGCCCGTTCGTCCCGGCGGGGCCGCGCGATTCGTCCCAGTCCCGTCACTTGGTCTCGGGCTTCGTGTCCATGACCTCGGCGAGGCGCAGCAGCGCGCGCCGCACCGCGAGCCGCGCGGCCTCTGGCGTAGGCCGATTGAGCACGCCGGCCAGCTGCTCGTAGCTGTATCCGAGCTCGAGGCGTCCGATGATCGCGTCGCGTTCCGATGCCTTGAGCAGCCCCAGGCCTCGCTCGTAGCGTGCGAGTTCCTCCTGCGAAATGGCGCGGGCCAGGGGCGACGTCGCATCGCCCGGCAAGTCGGTGCTCGGGGGCTGCATCGGACCGAGGACCTCTGCGCGCCGCACCTCATCGCGTACGCGGTTGATCAGCGTTTGCCTGAGGTAGGCACGCATGGCGGCGTCGCCCTTCGGCTCGAACGTCGGAATCCGCCGCAGGGTGCGGATCAAGGTGTCTTGCACGATGTCGGCGGTGTCGGAGACCGAACGGGCCCAGGCGGGCAGCCGGCCTCGTCCGACGCGGTTGAGGAACGGCGCGTACCGTTCGACGAAGCGCGTCGCCGCCCCTTCGTCGCCGTTCCGCAGGCGTTGCAGCAGGGCGCCGGTCGTTTCAAGCGACGGCCGGGGGGTGTCATCACTCGGTGGGGAGGGCGAGCGGCTCATCTGACCATCGGCGTGGGGGCGAGGGAAGTGAGGCGGGGAGGTTGAGCCTCCCCGCACTCCGTGTAGCGTACGCGAGCGCGGCCGGACGCGCTACTGCGCGGCCGTGCCACCCGTCCCCGCGCCCGCCTGATGCGTCGCGCCGCCCAGGTAGAGCCCGTTGAAGAACAGCTTGAACGTCCCGTGCGGCTGCGCCCGGAACGTGACCTCGGGGCCATACAGAAACACCTGCCCCTTGCCCACGCGGGCGGCGGCGACGGCAACGCCGCCGTCCAGGTACGCCTGCCCCCACGCCCAGCCGCTGCGCAGGGGAGCGTCGGAGTCGAACCAGGCCACCGGCGTCACGCCTTTCAGTCCCGAGGATGGTTCGAGCCTGAATACCGGGCTGTTCTCGAAGAACACGTCAGCCTGCGCCGGCATGCCCCAGGCCAGCGGGTGCGAGGCATCGACGGCCGCGCGGAGCACCGACCCCGGCACGTAGAACCGCTCGCGCGGGAGGTTGCGCTCGTTGCCGTTGGCCTGCCGCTCGACGAGGTGATTGCCCATCGGCAACGACAGGTGATGGGCCAGCGCGGTCGACTCGCCGATGGCGAGCACCGTGCCGCCGCTTTCGACGAACGCCTTGATCGACGGCACCGTCCTGGCGACCGTCGTCGCGCCGAGGGCGGCCCGGAACTCCTCGGGCACGCTATCGGCCGACGGCATCTGGCCGGCGAACATGGCGGCCGGCCCGGTGGCCGGACGGTCGTTCTCGGGAATCGCCCCGTCAGGGAAGACGAGCACGTCGAACCTCGCGTTGAGGCTGCCGGCGTCGAGGGCCTGCGGGTAGACCACCTCGAAGGGGAACTCGTACTGTTCGAGCATCCAGCGAATCCAGCCCGAGGGCATCGACCCGCCGTACCGATCCCACAGGCCGATGCGCACCGGCCTGACCTGGTAGGACTCGCCGGCCGGCCGCGCCTTGACGACCTGCACCTCGAGGCCCCTGTCGCGCGCGGCGCCTTCGATGACCGCACGCGTCTGCGCGCGGGCCGGCACGTAAATGGCCCCGAACCCGAGCGACCGCCCCGCCACCGTGACCGGACCCTTGATGAAGTACACCTCGTCGCCGTTCTTGAGCAGGCGGTTCACCGCGACGACCGCATCGTTGACCGCATGATCGATGACGTACCCGGCCATGCCCGTCGCATCGGGCACCGTCGCCGGTGCCGGGGTGATCAGGTCGGGGATCTTCTCGAACGGGCCCTCGACGGCGTCGAGGATCCGATCGAACTGCACGCCCATCTGGAAGGCCAGCGTGTATCCCGCGTTGTCGTACGGCGGCGTGGGCGGTGCGCCGGGCGCGGGCACGTCGTTGGGGTGGTCCTGCGGTTCGAACATGTCGAGCACGTGCGGGCGGAACGCCTGCGCCGTCTTCACGACGTAGGAGCCCTTC
>JAEUQQ010000292.1 GCA_016789685.1 Acidobacteriota bacterium
GGCGGCATTCCGTCGCCAGTAGTACGGATTGCGCTCGAGCACCGTGCGTTCGCCCGGCACGTGCTCGGCGACACGGAAGGGCCCCAACCCCACGATCTCGGCCGGTGCGGTGGCCGTCGACCAGGCCTTGGCCAGGCCGCCGTCGCGGTAGATCCGTTCGAGCTTGTGGCGGGGCAGGATCGCCACGCTGTCGAAGAGGCGTTCGGCCGGCGCGTAGGGCTGCGCAAAGGTGAACGCGATCCGGCGCGCATCGATCTTGCGGACGTCGAGCGGTCGCCCGCCGACCACGAGCAGGTCACGCTGCGGCGACCCGACGGCCTCGTCCAGGTACACCGCGAAGCTGAACACGACGTCGTCGGCCGTGCATGGCTGGCCGTCCGAGAAGCGCAGGCCGCTGCGCAGGGTCACCGTCAGCGTGCGCCCGTCCTTTGATCGGGTCCACGATTCGGCCAGCGCGGGCTCGGTGGCCAGCGTCGCGCGGTTGATGCGCACCAGGTCGCCCATCACGCGACGCAACACGTCGCGCGACGGTGCGTCGAGGGCGGTCACGGGATTGAACGTCCGCAGTTCCGCGCGTTGCGGCACCACCAGCGTGCCGCCGCGCGTGCCCGGCGTGGCCCTGCCAGCCAGCGCCGTTTGCGCCAGCGCCGGCGCGCCGATCCCTGGCAGGACGGCGAGGGCCGCCGCCAGCACCAGGATGGCGACGAGATCGAGGTGGCGGCTCACGGCCGTTGCCAGGCGCGGACGAACGCGCCCGCGCTCGCGTGCATCAGGGCAAAGAGCGCCACGAGGGCGAGCGCGGGCGCAGCCAGCCACCAGTAGTGCTGGACGATGCCCGGTTCGCGCACGCGCCGAGGCTCGGCGTCGGCTCGCCCAGGCCCAGGCCGAGGAACGACAGCGTCACCTCGGCCAGCACGAATCTCGGGAGCACGACGGTCGCCTGCGCGGCAAGGACTGGCCATGTGTGTCGTAACACATGATGCCAGAGAATGCGCCACGGCGACGCTCCGGCCGCGCGGGCGGCGTCGAGGAACGCCGCGGCGGCCAGCGTCCGCGCCTCGCCCGCGACCACGCGGGCCGACGACGCCCAGCCGGCGGCCACGAGGACGCCGACGATGGCCGCCATGGCCCACGCCGGGGGCAGCGCCAGGGGCAACAGCGCCCTGAACGCGAGCAGCAGGTAGATCCAGGGCAGCACCTGCATCACGTCGGCCAGGGCCGTCGCCGTGCGACGCGCCATGCGCGGCCCCAGGGCCATGAGCAGGCCCATGGCGGTGGCGATCGACAGGACGAGCGCCGTGGCGGCCAGGCCGGTCAGCAGCGACACGCGGCCTCCCAGCAGCAGCCGCGACAGGACGTCGCGTCCGTAGCCGTCTGCGCCCAGCACGAGCAAGCGGTGTGGTGGCTGCACGCCCACGAGTGGGCGCCTGGGTTGTCCCATCGCGTCTGCCAGCTCCGGGCGCCACTGCAGGGCGCCTCGCCCGGCCTCCGGGGCGACGCGGTAGGCAAACGTCCCGTCTGCGGTGTCAGTCGCCACCCAGGCCGCCACCCACGGGGCGGCGCAGCATCGGCCGGCGTCATCGGCGAGACGGATGGGGGTGGGCGGGGCGTAGGCCAGCTCACGCGCGGCGTCATCGGCCGCGTACGGCGCCAGCGCCGGTGCCGCGACCAGCAGCGCCACCACGGCCGCCAGGGCGCCTGCCGCCGCACGTCCGATGCTCACGCGTGCCCGCCCGCCGCCTGTGTTCGCGGATCGC
Organism: Acidobacteriota bacterium; assembly: GCA_016789685.1. GTDB lineage: Bacteria > Acidobacteriota > Vicinamibacteria > Vicinamibacterales > JAFNAJ01 > JAEUQQ01. The sequence goes on from JAEUQQ010000292.1 coordinate 1,758, forward strand.
ACCGCAGGGCGAGGATGTCGGCGAGCGTCAGGATGGCCAGCGTCGCC
>JAEUQQ010000317.1 GCA_016789685.1 Acidobacteriota bacterium
CCGAACGCCGCCTTGACGTCGATGTTCAACCGGCTGTGGGGCGGGGCGGTGAGGTACCTGATCTCGGTTCCCCCTCCGTCGTCGAGTACCAGCGTGACCGTGAGGTACGCAGTGCTGTCACCAGGATTCGCCACGAGCAGGTAGGTGTCGCTGTTGCCCTCCCCGGGCACGTCATGGGTCACGCGGCCGGCGGCCACGCCCCATGTCGATGCTGTCACCGTGGCGCCGGGACTGTTGTGCGCCTCAGACCACGTGCCGAAGTCAGGCCCCGGCCACCACATGGCACGTTCGGCCACCACGCCCACGCCATTCAGCACTTCGAGCGTGGTCGACACCGCGACGTTCTCGAGCGGCGTGCCATCGATGCCGTCGAACGTCTCGTGATCGACCCAGATCGTGAAGCGGCTGCCTGCGGCGACGATGTGTGTCTTCTGGTAGGTCTGGCCTGACTCGAGCAGATACGTTGCGCGCACCGTTGCAGGCAGGGCCGACGGGTTCGCGATGAGGATGAAGAGGTCGAACATCGACCCGGTCGCGCCTTCTGCGAAGAACCAGCGTTCGGATGGTGCCGTGACGCCGGCGCTCTCATGGCCGGCTTCGAAGGTCGTGGGTGGAGCGCCTGGCGTCGACGCAGGGCGCGTGAGGTAGACGGCACGCTCGACGACGATGGGGACGTTGTTCGTCGATTCGATCACGGCCGACATGTCGGTCGAGGCGAGGGCGAGATTGCCCGAGCCTTCCGGGAACTGCTCGACGTTGACCCACACGTTCACGCGCGCGCCGGCGGGCACGCTGTAATCCTTCTCGATGGGCGTGCCGCTCGGGCGCAGGAACCGGATGCGCACGGTCGCATCGAGCGTGCCGGGGTTCTGCAGCAGGTAGAACAGGTCGAAGCCGCTGTGCGTCGCGCCCTCGGCCAGATACCAGGTCGTCGACGGTGCCGTGAGTGCGTGCTCGCCGTGCGAGCCATACGGCGAGGTGGCCGGCCACTGCATCACGCGGTCGGCGACGATCGGCGCGGAGCTCTCGATGACCGTCGCGAACTCGGCCTGCGACATGCCGGCCTGCGCTCCGACGTCGATCGAGCGGCGTTCGCCGCGCGGCAGAAGGAGACGAGTCTGGCTCGCCGTGCCGCCGGCTTTCTGGAAACGCAGCAGCACGTCGGCGTCGGCCGAGCCGGGATTCAGCAGGGCGAGTTCGGTCGCGAAGAACGTCGAGGTGGCGCCTTCGGCAAAGTAGCGTGTGTTGGCGGGCGGCGCCGTCGCGTGCGTGCCGGCTGCGAGTTCCGCGCCGTTGGTCACGCCATCGAGATCCGCATCGCCCGCGGTGCCGTCATCGCCGCTGGCCGACGACGGGTCGAGGCCGTTCGTCACCTCGTCGAGGTCGGGCATCGTGTCGCCGTCGATGTCCACCTCCGACAGGTCGTAGACGTAGACCGCGCCGGGGCCAACGATGTCGCCGTAGGGCGCCGGATCCTGCGGCCGGTAGTCCCACTCCGACGCGCCTACGAAGACGCGTGCGTCCTCGGTCGCGAGCGTTGCGCCGTACTGCGAGTTCGGAAGCACACCG
>JAEUQQ010000375.1 GCA_016789685.1 Acidobacteriota bacterium
CTCGACGCCCTGCATGAACGAATGGTCCTGGTTCGAGACCTCGTACTTCCACCCGCCGAACCGGCCGCGGCTGAAGATCCCGAGCGGGTGCAGCGCGGCGTGGATGGTCGCGAGCGCGGCGTCGCGTCCCAGCGTCGGCACGGGGTAACCGCGCGCGAGCGTGTGATGCCACGTCGACACGATGCTGGCGTCGCGGTCGATCAGGCCATCGTGCTCGAGGGCGCGGACCGTCTGCGCGACGAGGCCAGGCACGTCGGCCGCCGTGCCGCGCGGATGGCTGCCTTCGGTGAGCAACGAATAGCAGCCCGCATCGGGCACCATCGCCGGCGAGTAGTTCGACCGTACCGTGACGCGATCGTACGGGCTCGCAGGTTCGGGAAAGTAGCGCCACGAATGCTGCCGGAGCCGCTCCGGCACCCGCGCGCGCACGCCGATGCCAACCAGTTCGACGCTGTTTGCCGCCAGTTGCCGGCTTGCGTCAATGACCTCGGCCGGCACGTCGCGCATGGCCGACGCGAGCGCGTCGAGCGGCATCGTCGAGACGAGCACGTCGTAGTCGTGCGAGGTGCCATCGGTCATCTGCACCTGGCGCCGCTGCGCATCGATGCGCGCGACGTGCGCGCCGTAGCAGACGCGTGACGCAGGCAGCCGTGCCGCCATCGCCGACCAGATCGCGCCGGTGCCGCCGCTGGCCGGGTAACGGAACGTCGCGTTGGGCCCCCAGCGCTGGTCGCCCGCCGGACGCTGCGGTGCGGCCACGCGGTCGCCCACCCACGCGCTCTGCATGTCGTGCAGGGGATGCTGCCAGATCTTCTGGTTGTAGGGCACGAAGAACGCGGCGCACAGCGCGCCCCCGAACGTCGCGTGCAGCCAGGCGTCGAACGTGGCGCCCGCCGGGGGCGGCTCGCCCGGCGGTTCCTGCCGCACGCGGTCGGGCCACGGCGCCGGGAGCGACTCGACGTGGTGCTGCAGCGGATACGCCACGTCCACCCCGCCGATGCGTATCGCCGCATCGCGACGATGCCGGTACCATTCACCGAGCACGCGATCGAGCGCATCGTCATAATAGCGGTAGTGGCTGAACTGCACGTGGCCACCGAGATCCCACGTGAAGCCGGCTCGGTCGCGGGGACTCGACGCGAGGCCGCCGGGATGCGAGGCCGATTCCAGCACCAGGAAATCGGCATGGTGCCGTTCGTCGAGCCGCCATGCGGCGCCGAGCCCCGTCGGGCCGGCCCCGATGATGACGATGCGGCTGGCCGCGGGTTGGGGGTGGAGGCCCACGGCTCGCAGTCTAGCAAAAGGACTCATACGCCCGGCCATGCTGCCCCACGACGATCCACGACCCCAGCTACCAGCCGCTGACACGACGGCCGTGACGTTCCGGTACCGGGTCGGCGGTCTCGGCGTGGTGTCTGACATCGAGTTGCCCGAGTTCGAGCCCGAGACCGGCATGTCGCCGGCCATCGATGTGTCGATCGTGGATGGCGTCGCGCGCGGCGTTGCCCGTCGCGAGGGCGGCAACGCGCGCAGCGCTGACGGCCAGCGCGTGCACGTGGTGGTCGATGGCGTGGTCGCGATGCTCGTCGCGCACGGACGCACCGTGACCGTGTGGCCCGCCGCCGGCGCGTCGCCCGGCGACGTGTCGCTCCAGGTCGCGAACACCGCGATGGCGATCGTGTGGATGCAGCGAGGCGTACTCGTGCTTCACGGGGCCGTCGTCGACATCAACCGGCACGGCGTCGTCTTCGTCGGGCACAGCGGTCAGGGCAAGTCGACGCTGGCTGCCGCCTGCGCGAGAGTGGGGCACACCGTCTGCTCTGACGATCTGGCCGCCATCGGCACTTGCCCCGACGGCGCCTTTGTCAGGACGACCGCCCGGGTGGTGCGGGCCGCGCAGGGCGTCGAGCCTCCCGCGCCGGCTGCCCGGACGTGGCAGGCCGACGGCAAGACCGCCTGGCGCCTCGCGCACGCACCCGCGACCGAGACGACGCCGCTCGCACTCATCGCCGTGATCGGCGAGGGCGACCGCATCGCGTGCGAGAGGGTCGCCAGGCCCGCAACCGTCCCGCTGCTCATGGCCCACCTGTTCTGCGGGCCAGCGCTCGCCAGTGGCCCCCTGGCGACCCACTTCGCGATGCTGGCGGCGATCGTCGCGACAGTGCCGGTGTGCCGGCTGGTGCGGCCCGTCGACCTCGAGCGACTCCCCGAGGTGGTCGCCACGATCGAGCGCCGCCTGCTCAGCCGGTGACAGCCGCCCGGCGATCCGGTATCATCCGCACGTCTTTTGCCAGCAGGCGACCCGACATGCACAGTCCCGAGCCCTCGACCTCAACCCCGGCGATTCCCACCCGGATGCCCTACGTGGCCCCGCAACTCGTCGAGTACGGGTCGGTCGCGAGCCTGACGCAGCAGCCGACGCCCACACCCACCGGGACACCCGGCGGGTCGGGCATGGGCGTGTTCTTCGAGGAATTCTGACACCGGCACGTTCGGCGTTCGCCGAACGTCCCTGAACGAACGTGACCGCGACGATTGGCGTCGGGGCAGGCGTGTGGTTTGGCCTCCTGTCGATCGCGTCGTGGTCGGCCTTTCTGCTTTTTCGCCAACTCTTTTCATCGTGGCCTGACCAGGGCTTCGGGCTGTCGAAAGTCACGGGTCCGCTCGTCGTCGCCCTGGCGGCGTGGGTGCTGGCCCAGTGGACCAGTGTGCCGTGGAGCGGGGTGGCGGCTGCGGCTGGCTGCGCGCTGCTCGTTGCCGCAGCGGCGGTGGCGGTCATCCGGGGGCGGTCCGGCGCGATGCCGTGGTGGCGCATCGCGACCATAGAGGCGCTGTGGATTGCCGCGATCGTCGGCTTTGCCGCCTACCGTAGCCTCGCGCCGACGCTCTTCGGCGGCGAGCGCTTCATGGACCACGCGTTGCTCGCCTCGATCGTGCGCAGCGAGGTGCTGCCGCCGCTAGACCCCTGGCTGGCGGGCTACGCGATCAACTACCACTACGTCGGCCACGCGATGTGGGCGGCGCTCGCGAAGCTCGCGCCGGTCTCGACGACCGTGAGCTACAACTTCATCCTGGCGACGCTGCCGGCGCAGGTGATGGCGGCGCTGTGTTCGCTGGGCGGCGCGATGGTACC
>JAEUQQ010000400.1 GCA_016789685.1 Acidobacteriota bacterium
ACGAACGACCCGACATACCCGAGGGCCGCCAGGCGCGCGCGCACCTCCGGATCCACGTCGGCCGCGGGCTGGGCCGTCGTGACCTGCGCAAAGCCCTGCTCCATCTCCCTGAGGCGCGACACCATGCGATCGCCGAGCGCACGGCGCTGCTCGAAGATGTTGGTCGATTCGCGTGGATCCTCCTGGAGGTCGAACAGCTCGGGCCGCGGCGCGTCGATGAGCTTGTAGCGGCCCGACCGCAACGTACGCAGATCGCTCCATCCGTAGTGGTGCAGCGGATACATTGCCTCGGCGTAGCCCTCGAGGTCCATCGTCACCGCGCTTCCCGCGAGCAGCGGGCGCAGCGAGCGGCCGGAAATCCCCGACGGCACCGGCGCGCCCAGCATGTCGAGCACCGTCGGCATCAAATCGACCGCGCGCACCGGATCGGCCACGCGTCGCCCCTCGAGCGACGCGAACGGTGCCCGCAGGATGAACGGCACGTGCGTCGCGACCTCGTACACGAAGAACCCGTGGGTATTCTCTCCGTGCTCGCCGAGGCTCTCGCCGTGATCACCGATGACAGCGATGATCGTCTTGTCGAGCAGCCCCCGCGCCGCCAGGAATTCGACCACGCGGCCCACCTGCGTGTCGGTGTACGCCACCTCGCCCTTGTACGGGTGGGCCGCGTAGCGCGTCTTGAACGGCTCTGGCGGGTCGTAGGGCGTGTGCGGATCGTAGAAGTGCAGCCACGCGAAGAACCGCTCGCCTTTCACCTGCTCGAGCCACGGCAGGGCGCGATCGACGACCTCGTTGGCGGGACGCTGGATGTCGTCGAGTGACCTTCCGCGGGCACCGCGGATCTGGTCGAAGTCGTCGATGTAAGTCTGGAAGCCCTGATCGATACCCCACTTGGAATCGAGGACGAAGGCAGCCACGAAGCCTCCGGTCTTGTAGCCGCGCTGCGCGAGCAATTCTGCGAGCAGGACCTGGTCGGGCGCCACGAAGAACCCGCCGTTGTCTCGCACCCCGTGTTCGGGCGGAAACTTCCCCGTGAAGATGCTCGCGTGTGCGGGCAGCGTCAGCGGCGCGGTCGTCATGGCCTGCTCGAAGACGACGCCCTCGCGGGCGAGGCGGTCGAGCGCCGGCGTCTCGACGGTCGTGGCGCCGTACGCGCCGAGGTGGTCGGCGCGCGTCGTGTCGAGCGTGATGACGACGAGGTTCAGGTCGCCCGGCGACAGTCCGGCCGGCAGGGGGCCGAACTCGCGGACGGGCGACGCCGCGACCGTGCCCGGGCGCCCGACATCCCGGCGCATCACCCACCACCCGGCCAGCGCGAGCACGCCGGCCAGGGCCACGACCGCCAGCGACCGCCCACGGGTGCGCAACGACCGGGCGGCGCGCTCGGCGCCGGCGGGATCAGGAGACGAGGGAGTGTTGGCGCCAGCAGACATCGACCATCGCTTCTTGGCGTCGCACGCGGCGATGCCAACCTGGATGCATCCACCAGCCGCACACTGGTCGCGAGGTGGACTCGGAGTCAGCGATCCTGACGGATAGCCCCGGGGTTCGTCAACGTCGGGGCCCGGCTGCGGCCCGCCGTGGCGGCATCGGCAGGCCGCGTCCCGGCCCTCGGGACGAGCCGTCCCTCCGGAGTTTCGGATCGCAACGTCTGGTGTTTTGGATCCCTCCTGGTGCGTCGTTCCCGCGGCCGTGGGGTTAGGGCGGAATTCTCGGGCAGTTTCTGGAATTCCGAGACTGTGGCCGGTGGCCCTACCGGGAATCCGTTTTGCTTTAGCTCCCC
>JAEUQQ010000402.1 GCA_016789685.1 Acidobacteriota bacterium
GTGCTGCCGCTGAGCACCACCGACGAGTTCTGCCCCGATGCCGGCGCGAGCTGGAGCGCCTCGAAGTTCACCGTGGCGAACTGCGCGTCGAGCAGCGCGCGCAGTTCGTTGGTGCGGGCAGGTGCCAGATCCCGCTGCGCCAGCACGACGAGGAAGCTCGTCGACATCCCCACGTCGTATCGCTTCTGCTCGGCGTCGAGGCGCTGCGCGGCGAGCCCGCGCGCGGCGCGAGTTGTCTCGACGCGCTGCTGCGCCGACTCGATCTGCCGCGCGGCCTGCCGCACCTCGCGCGCCGCCTTGATCTGCACGCCATCGAGGCGCGCCGTGGCCTGTTGCTGTTCGATCTTCGCACGCGCGAAGCTGGCGTCTTCGTAACCTCGACCGAGGGCGTAGCTGAGTGTGACCCCGAGCGTCCACGTCGGGTAGTCGCGGCTCCTGACCTGGCGGAGCACGTCGCCGAAGGTCCCCGGCGTCGAGCCGACGACGGTGCCGGGGAAACCGCCTTCGCGGATCAACCGGTCGCCGCCGAGTCCGGCCGTGCGATAGCTCGCCTCGAGGCGCAGGTCGGGAAGCCGCTGGTTGCGGAAGTAGTCAACGCTCGTGCCGGCGTTGGCCACGTCGGTGCGTGCGCGCACGACATCGGCGCGCGTGGCCAGCGCCGCCGCAACCGCAGCCTCGACGTCGGGCGGAGGCGCCCCGATGGTCGGCGCGTCGGTGGGCTGCAGCCGCGTCTCCCAGAAGTCGATGCGCGACGGTGCGACGATCAGCGCGCGCAGCCGGTCTTCGACGTCGCGCGCCGCGAACGTCGCGACGATCAGTTGTTCGCGCCGCTGGGCAATCTCGGCCTCGGCCGACACGAGGTCGAGCGGTGGCGCCTGGCCGACGTCGACGCGGGCCTTGTTGATGCGGGCGAGTTCGACCGCGAGGGCGAGTGACTGCTGCTGCACCTCGACGTTGCTGCGGGCCGCCACGAGATCCCAGTACGCCCGCTTCACGTCTGACGTGGTCTGCGCGACGACCTCGCGGAATCGCACGTCGGTCAGCTCACGGTTGCGCTTGGTGATGAGCAACTGCTGGCGCGCAGCGTCGATCTTCATGTCACGCAGCAGCGGTTGCGAGAACGCGGCCTGCAGGCCCGACGCCAGCGCGGGGTTGAATGTCGAGATGATGCTGTCGCTCGTGGTGCGCGCCGCGTCCCACGAGACGCTCCAGGTGCCACCGCCGAACGGCAGGCGTTCGCGCACGCCGGTCGAGCCAAACCACTCGTCGGTCGTCGAGCCGTTCGGGCCGCTGAGGAAGTTGCTCGGCGGCTGCGTCGCACTCGATCGTCCGAATGCCGCCGTCCAGATGGGACTGAACGCCCCGCGTGCCTGAGTGACACGCGGGGCGCCGACCTCGGGCTCGAGCCTGGCCACGACGACGTCTGGATTGTGCTCGAGCGCCAGCCTGACGGCTTCGTCCAGCGACAAGGTCACCTCGGTGGGCGCGGGCGCGGGCGTCTGGGCCAGGGCCCTCGCCGCAAAGGCGCCACCGAGCAGGACCAGCAGCGTCGTGGCGGTCACGACCGCCGCCTTGCCGGCACGCGTGCTCCGCAGGCGATCCCAGGTGCGCTTGCGCCACTCCGTGAGCTCGTCGAACAGCACGTAGGCCACCGGTGTCACGATCAGCGTGAGCAGCAGCACCAGCGACTGCCCGCCGATGATCACGAAGCCGATCGCCCGGTTCGTCCCGGAACCGACGCCGCTCGACAGCACGAGCGGGATCATGCCCGCCACGAACGCCAGCGTCGTCATCAGGATGGGCCGCAGCCGGTCGCGGCTCGCCCGCACGACGGCGTCGTAGCGGTCGAGGCCGTGTTCGCGCAACTGGATGGCATGGTCGATCTGCAGGATCGAGTTCTTCTTGACCACGCCGAACAAGACCAGCAGCCCGAGCGCCGAGAAGATGTTGAGCGACTGGCCGGTGACGATGATCGACAGTAGCGCGAACGGCAGCGTGAGCGGCAGCGCGAGCAGGATCGTGACCGGGTGCAGCCACGACTCGAACTGGGCCGCGAGGATCAGGTACATGAACGTCAGCGACAGCACGAAGGCGAGGACGAAGTTGCGCGCCGCTCGCCCGAGTTCCTTGGAGCGACCGGCGAACCCCGACTGGTACGAAGGGTCGAGCCCGAGCTTCGCGAACTCGGCCTGCATGGCGTCCATCGGCGTCGTCTGCGAGGCCCCGTGCACGAGGTTCGCGAAGATCGTCACCTGTCGCTGGCGACCCAGGCGGTTGATTTCGGCCGGGGCGGTGCCGTCGTCGAACTGCGCGAGGTTCTCGAGCGAGACGGCACCCAGGCGTGCCGAGGGAACGGTCAGGCCCGCGATGGCGGCCGTCGAGATGCGGTCGGGGGCGTCTGCGCGCAGGTGGACCTCGTACTGCTCGCCGCCCTCGTTGTACGTCGTGACCTGGTCGCCGCCGACGAGCAACCGCAGTGCGTTGGCCGCATCCGAGATGGCCACCCCGAGATCCGACGCCTTCATGCGATCGACGCGCACCGACACCTCGGGCTTGCCCAGGTTCATCGACGTGTCGATGTCGACGAGGCCGGGAATCTGTGCCGCGGCGTCAGCCACCTTGCGTCCCGCATCCTGCAGCGTCGCCAGGTCGGGGCCCTTGATCAGGAACTGGATCGTCGCGTTCTGGTTGCCGCCTCCGCCGATCGTCGCGACCGAGCGCACGGCGGTGCGCAGCCGCAGGTCCGCGAACTCGGGCAGGATGCCGCTGCGCACGTCCGACATGACGGCAAACTGATCGCGGGCGCGTTCATCGACGGGCGACAGGCGCACATAGATGGTGGCCTGGTTGGGCGTGTGTGCCGGGTCGTCGGCCGTAGTCGTGAGCGTGAATGCCACCTCGGGCAGGCGTTCGCGCACGCGCGCGGCAATCCGCGTCGCGAGCAGAGCCGTCTTCTCGAGGCTTGTCCCCTCGGGCGCCCGCACGTTGACCTCGAACTCCGACTGGTCGTCGTCGGGAATGAACGTCTTGTTCGCCGCCATGAACAACGGCGCCGTCGACAGCAACACGAGCAGCGCCCC
>JAEUQQ010000408.1 GCA_016789685.1 Acidobacteriota bacterium
TTCCGGCAAGCCGCCATCCTCGAGATCGTCGACCGTGATGCCGTCGCGTCGCAGGAGGCCCTGCGCAAGCGCCTCCTCGCGCGCGGCATCGACGTCACGCAGGCCACCCTGTCGCGTGACCTCAAGGAACTCGCGCTCGTCAAGCGCGCCGCCGACGGGGCCTACCAGCGCCCGGGCGTCGATCGCGGCGCGCCCAAGGCCGGCTCCGAGGCCCCTTTGCGCCGGGCCGTCGAAGACTACCTCCAGAAGGTCGATGCCGTCCGCGAGCTGATCGTGCTGCGCACCGGCCCCGGACAGGCCCACGCCCTGGCCATCGCCTTCGATCGCCACCCGACCGACGGCGTCGTCGGCACCATCGCCGGCGACGACACGATCCTCGTCATCGCGCGGAGCCCCAAGCACGCCGCCGGCATCGCCCGCCAGCTCGAACACTGGGCCAGGCAGTAACCACGCGCGCCGCGGGCCCGCCCGACGCCCGGCCCGCCGAGGATCCCCGTCCCATGCAACGCATCGTGCTCGCCTATTCCGGCGGACTCCACACGTCGGTCTCGATCGCCTGGCTCCGTGAGCAGTACGACGCCGACGTCATCGCCGTCACGCTCGACCTCGGGCAGGGACGCGACCTCACCGACATCCGCGAACGCGCCCTCGCGATTGGGGCCGCCCGGGCGCACGTCCTCGACGCCCGCGAGGAGTTTGCGCGCGACTTCTGCCTCCCGGCGCTGCAGGCCGGCGCCCTCTACGAGCATCGCTATCCGCTGTCGACCTCGCTCGGGCGCCCGCTGATCGCGAAGCACCTCGTCCAGATCGCGCAGATGGAAGGCGCCAGCGCCATCGCCCACGGCTGCACCGGCAAGGGCAACGACCAGGTGCGCCTCGACGTGTCGGCGCGCGCCCTGCACCCCGGCATCGCCGTCATCGCCCCCGTGCGCATCTGGGAACTGTCGCGCACCGAGGAGGTCGCCTACGCCCGTGCCCGGAACATCCCCGTGCCCGCCTCGATCGACCTGCCGTACTCGATCGACACGAACCTCTGGGGCCGATCGATCGCCTGCGGGCAGCTCGAAGACCCCTGGCTCGAGCCGCCAGAAGACGTGTACCGGCTCACGCGGCCGTTCGAGAAGTGCTCGAACGTGCCCGCCTACGTCGAGGTCGAGTTCGAGCGCGGCGTGCCGACGAAGATCAACGGTGTGGCGATGGGGCTGCTCGAGCTGATCTCGCTGCTCCACACCATCGCGGGCGACCACGGGGTCGGGCGGCTCGACATGGTCGAGAACCGCGTGATCGGCATCAAGTCGCGCGAAGTCTACGAGGCGCCGGCGGGGGTGGTGCTCCACGCCGCGCGGCAGGCCCTGCTGATGATGGTCTCGACGCGCGAGCTCGAGCGCACGGTCTCGCAGCTCGCCACGACCTATGCCGACCTCGTGTACAACGGCTTCTGGTTCACGCCGCTGCGCGCGGCGCTCGACGCTTTCACCGCCAGCGTGCAGGACCGCATGACGGGTGTGATCCGCCTCAAGCTCTTCAAGGGGCATTGCACCGTGGTCGGCCGCCGGTCGCCGTACGCGCTCTACGATCACGCGCTGTCGACCTACGGCGCCGACGACCAGTTCGATCACGACGCGGCCGAGGGGTTCATCAGGATCTACGGGTTACCGGCCGAAACGGCCGCCCGCAAGGCGCCGGCGGTGGTCGACCGCGCGGCGGCGAGGAAGTCATCGTGAGCACACCGTTGTGGTCGGGACGATTCGACGCGGCGCCTGACGCCGACGTCTTCGCGTGGGGCGCGTCGTTCGGGTTCGATCGGCGCCTGTTCGAGGACGATGTGGTGGGGAGCCTGGCGTACGCCGAAGCCCTGCTGGGCGCGGGCGTGCTGGGGGCAGCCGAGGCCGCAGCCATCCGCGAGGCGCTGCAGGCCCTGCTCGAGGCCGCGGCCACCGACCCGGCGTTTGTCGACGGGCCTGACGAAGACGTGCACTCCTTCGTCGAACGCCAGCTCATCGCGCGCGTCGGCGATGCGGGCAAGCGCCTCCACACGGGACGCTCGCGCAACGAGCAGGTGTCGCTCGACCTCCGCCTCTACGTCCGCCGGCGCATTCCCGCGCTCCAGCAGCAGCTCCTCCGCCTCATCGCCGCATGTCTCGACCAGGCCGAGCGGTCGGGTGGGACGTTGATGCCGTCGTACACCCACCTGCGGCGTGCGCAGCCAATCCTCGTGGCGCACTACTGGCTGGCGCATGCCTCGGCCCTGCGCCGCGACTACGTGCGGTTGGGGCAGGCGCGCGACGAGGCGGGCCAGATGCCGCTGGGGTCAGGGGCCATCGCCGGAACGGCCTACGCGATCGACACCGCGGCGCTGGCCGAGCGGCTCGGGTTCGACGGCGTGGTGACCAACAGCCTCGATGCGACCTCGGATCGTGATTTCGTCGCGGTGTTCATCCACAGCTGTGCGCTGGCGATGGTGCACCTGAGCCGCCTGGCCGAAGACATCATCGTCTTCGGCAGCGAGGAGTTCGCCTTCTTCGAGCTCGACGACTCGATCTCGACCGGCAGCAGCCTGATGCCGCAGAAGAAGAACCCCGACCCGCTCGAACTCATGCGCGGGAAGGCCGGGCGCGCGATCGGGCTGAGCACGGCCATCCTTGCCACGATGAAGGGCCTGCCAGCGGGGTACAACAAGGACCTGCAGGAAGACAAGGTCGCCCTGTTCGACGCGGAAGATACCCTCGTCGGCTGCGTGCGGGCGGCCACGGCCGTCGTCGCCACGCTGCGCATCCGTCCCGACGCCATGGCGCGCGCGGCGTCGGGCTTGCTGCTGGCGACCGACGTCGCCGACTACCTCGTGGGCAAGGGGATGCCCTTCCGGTCGGCGCACGAGCTGGTGGGCGCGATGGTGCGGTCGCTGGTGGAGTCGGGCCGCGATTTCAGCACCCTCTCGCTCGCGGAGTGGCGGGCGTTCAGCGACTTGTTCGCCGCCGACGTGCAGTCCGCCGTCACCCCGGCTGCCTCGGTCGCCAGGAAGCAGACGCCCCAGTCGACCCATCCCGCCGCCGTCGCCTCCGCCCTCACCGCCTTCCGCGCCTGGTCGGCGCCCCTAATTGGGGTCTAATTGGGGTCTGACCCGAATTGGCGGGAATTCGGATGAGAAACGGCGATTTCGACGTCCACGGTTGTCGCGGGAGCGAGCCTGGGGACCGTTGTGCGCCCGGTCATCACGCCGCGCGGATGGCGTGGGCGGATGTATCACGGGTTGTGCCACACCCTCATCGCCTTGGGCTGGAACGGATTGCGGGCCCAGCCTGTCGGTGGCGACCGCGAGGGGGGCGGGCGGCGACACCGTGCGGTGTCCCGAGGGAACCTACAGATGATGAGGGTCTGACCCCAATTCTCCCCAATTCCGGCTGGGCGCGGGGGGGGCGGGCAGACGATTTGCGCCGGGATCGGGGCGTCTGTTAGACTCACGCTCCGACCTCGACGTATCGGGTGTCCTGCTTTTCTGCCCAGACGCCCGCGCACGCCCGCACTCTCGGAGCGCATGCATGGAATCACGCCGGCCTCGGCTCGGTGACAACATCGACGACTACTGTCCGCGCGAGCGCCGCCTCGCGAACCACGTCGTGGTCGCCATCATCGGCGACGACGTGAAGCAGACCCGTTGCACGACGTGTGACACCGAGCACCCGTACAAGAACGCCAAGGTGCCGCCACGCCGGAAGAAACCGGCGGCCGCGGCGCTGCTGCAGGCAGCCGACGCTGCGGCCGAGCGGCCCCGTCTGGCCCCAGAGCTGGACGAGGACGCCACACTGGCCGAGGTCGTCCCGCCACCGCCTGCAGCACCGCCCAGCACCACCCCCGACATCCACGCCCTGTTCGCCAGCCTCGACGACGCCCCCTCCCCGATTCTCACTGATGAGGTGGAAGAGGGGCCGGTGCATCGACGCCTGATCCGCGCACAGTTGCCGCGTATCGAGGGCGAGGCCCCGGTTCGTCCCATCCCCGAGTTCACCATGCGCCAGCCGACGGCCCGCCCGGGACGTTTCGGCCGGCATGGCGGAGGCGCGCGCTTCGGCGGGAACGGCTTCCGTGCGCAGGGCGCGCCCGGCGTCATGACCAGTGGCACCTGGTCCAACGGGAATGGGCACGGGAACGGCACCGGCAACGGCAACGGCAACGGCAACGGCAACGGCCGCCAGCGCCAGAAGTCGGGAAACGGCGGCCGTGCCGGCGGACGCCCGAACGGCTTCAACAAGAAATCCCGGTAACGCATCGATGTCGGAACTCACAGGCAAGGTGGCGCTCGTCGTGGGCGTTGCGAACAAGCGCTCGCTCGCGTGGGCCATTGCCCAGTCGCTCGATGCGGCGGGCGCCGAGCTCGTGCTCGCCTACCAGGGCGAACGCCTGAAGGAGAACGTCGAGGAACTCGCAGTGACGCTCACGCGTCCGCCGATGCTCGTGCCCTGCGACGTGACCATCGACGAAGACATCGCCGGTCTGGCCGATGCGATCCATCAGCGCTTCGGCGGACTCGACATGCTGCTGCACGGCGTCGCGTTCGCCCCGCGCGAAGCACTCGCCGAGCCGTTCTCGAAGACGTCGCGCGACGCCTTCCGCGTCGCCCTCGACATCAGCGCCTATTCGCTGGTCGCCCTGTCGAACGCCTGCGCGCCCCTCATGCAGGCGCGCGGTGGCGGATCGATCGTGACGCTGTCGTACCTGGGCGCCACGCGCGCCTTTCCCAACTACAACGTGATGGGCGTCGCCAAGGCGGCCCTCGAGGCCTGCGTCCGCTATCTCGCGAGTGACCTCGGGCCGATGAACATCCGTGTCAACGCCGTGTCGGCCGGCCCCGTGCGCACGCTGGCCTCGGCCGGTGTGTCGGGCTTCACGTCCATCCTCGGCGTCTACCGCGACCGCGCGCCCCTGCGGCGCAACATCGACCAGCAGGAAGTGGCCGACGCCGCGATGTTC
>JAEUQQ010000444.1 GCA_016789685.1 Acidobacteriota bacterium
CGTTCTGCCTCGACGACCACGAGGTGTTCATCGACGTCAGCATCGGGATTGCCCTGAACGACGGCCACTACTCCCGGCCAGACGAAATGGTGCGCGACGCCGACACGGCGCTGCACGAGGCCAAAGCCGCGGGCAAGGGGCGCTACGCGCTGTTCGACGCCGCGATGCGCGACGCGGTCGTCGAACGCCTCGAGCTCCAGGGCGACCTGCGCCGGGGCCTCGATGCGGGGGAGTTCCGGCTGCACTACCAGCCGATCCTGCGGGTCGAGACCGAGCAACTGGTCGGGTTCGAGGCCCTGCTCCGGTGGCAGCACCCGACGCGCGGCCTGCTCTCGCCGGCAACGTTCATGACGGTCGCCGAAGAGTCGGGCCTCATCGCACCACTCGGCGCGTGGGCCCTGCGCGAGGCGTGCCGGCAGTTCCGGCTCTGGCTCGACACGCTCCCATCCACCGACCTCACCATGGCCGTGAATGTCACGGCGCGACAACTGGTGCAACGCGACTTCGATCAGCAGGTGGCCGGGGTGCTGGCCGACGCGGGTCTCGAGGCGCGGCACCTGGAACTCGAAGTCACCGAGTCGTCGCTCATCGTCGATCCCGAGGCAGCCCGGCGCACGCTGGTGGCCTTGCGCGAGATGGGCGTGAGGCTGAGCATCGACGACTTCGGCACGGGGTACTCGTCGCTGGGCTACCTGCGATCGTTCCCGTTCGACCAGCTGAAGATCGACCGGTCGTTCGTGGTCGACATCCACGAGAACCAGAACGCCGTGAGCGTGGTGAAGACGATCCTCGAACTCGCGAGTCAGCTCGGTCTCGAGGTCATCGCCGAGGGCATCGAGACCTTCACGCAGCTCGACCAGCTACGCACGCTCAAGTGCCAGTACGCCCAGGGCTATTACTTCGCACGTCCCCTCACCGCGGCATCGGCCACCGACCTGGTGCATCGGGCGGCCACCGACGCCCTGGCCTGAACGCGCCGTACCGCCGCGCCGATCAGCCGGTCCGCCGACCGAACTTCGCCGCAGGACTGAGCCGCAGGACCGGCGCTGACGACCTCAGCGGCCGCGCGGGGGCAGCCTCCGGTTCCACGACCGGGCCAGCCGTCACCCGGGCCGGGAGCACGACCGTGAATGTGGAGCCCTTCCCGGGCGTGCTGATGACGGTGATCTCGCCACCCATCGCGCGACACAGGTGCTGACTGATCGCCAGCCCGAGTCCGGTGCCACCGAACCGCTTGGTGGTCGACTCGTCGGCTTGCGAGAAGTGCTTGAACAGGTGCGCCATGTGCTGGGGAGCGATGCCGATCCCGGTGTCGGCGACATCGACACGGAGGAAGTCGCCACCGTTGCCGGACTGACGGACGGCGCTGAGCGTCACGCTGCCGTCGCGCGTGAACTTCGCGGCATTCGACACGAGATTGAAAAGGACCTGCCGCACGCGCACGACGTCGCCCTCCATCGTGCCAAGCCCTGCGAAGGGGCCGGCGTGGAAGGCGTTGCGGTTCTTCTCGGCCAGTGGCCGTGACATCGAGACGACATCCTCGAGCAGCCCCTCGACGTCAAACGGCTTGACGGCGATCGCCATCTTCCCTGCTTCGATCTTCGAGATGTCGAGGACGTCGCTCACCAGTTCCAGGAGGTGCTTGCCTGCCGATCGGATCCTCGACAGATCGGGCCGGATGTCGACGGCCGGGTTGCGCTGCAGTTCTTCGGCGATGAGCTCGCTGAATCCGATGATCGCGTTGAGCGGGGTGCGGAGTTCGTGGCTCATGTTCGCGAGGAACGCGCTCTTCGCCTGGTTGGCGGCCTCCGCCCCGTCGCGCGCCATCCGCAGCGCTTCGCCGGTCTGGCGGTGGTCGTCGATCTCGCGCGTCAACTCGGCAGTCCGCTCCCTGACGCGGTGTTCGAGCTGCACGGTCGCCAGGCGCAACGCGGCGTCGCGTTCGTCGATCTGCCGCAGCATCTCGTTGAACTGTGTGTACAGCGTGCCGATCTCGTCAGAGGTCGGCGCCACGACCCTGGTGGTGTAGTCCTTGGCGGTCGACACGTGCTCGGCGTGCCGCGCCAGCGCGAGGATGGGACCGGAGATGCGCGCCTGGAGCCGCAGTGACACGAGGAAGGCCGCAACGGCCGCCAACACGAGCACCCCGGCGACGATGGCCACGTACTGCCGCAGTTCCGCGTGCACCTGGTCGAGGCTCGCCCAGATGACGATGGTTCCCAGGGGCTCGCCATCGAGCACGATGGGCCGCGACGCGACGAGCAGCCCGTCGGCGTCGCGCTGCTGCGCAGTCGGCAGGTTGAGCGCCACCCGTCCTTCGTGGCGCGTGTAGGCAGCGAACAACTTGCCAGACGAATCGAAGATGGCTCCCGCCGCGACGTCGTCTTCTGCGTCGAGGGCCTGCAAGAGTACGGCCGCCTCACGTCGATCGCCGAAGCCGAGCGCGGCCCCACTGTTGAAGCCGACGACGTCGGCGAGCGTGACGGCCGCCCCCCGCAGGTTGCTGGTCGAGGAACGGTAGTGGTAGCCGATGAGGATGGCGCTCGCGACGCACAACGACACAACGCTCGTCAGGATGGTCATCCTCGCCAGTTTGGCCCGGAGCGATGGGGTCCGTGTACCCCCGATCACGGCTGCCCCCTCCCGCGACCGTAGACGGCACGTGCGGCCTTCAGCAGGCGTGCACCGAGCTGGAGTCCCGAACGCTCGGCCACGTCGCGGTTGACGTCGAAGACCACGCGGCCGTCTTCGACGGCGAGGTTGACCACGGTGTCTGGTGCCTCAGCGATGTCGATTTCGCTCACCGTGAGTGCGCCCCTGGGGGCCGCCGCGCGCGCCACAGTACCGGCGTAGTCTGACGCAGCGGCGCCGACGA
>JAEUQQ010000466.1 GCA_016789685.1 Acidobacteriota bacterium
AGCGACGCACGGTTGCGCTCGAGGGGTGACGACACGCGCGGGCAGCGAGTGCCCGCGCTCGGCCCCTGGCAGGCTACGCGGGCGCGAGTTCCTCTGACGCCGCGGGGCGAACCGGCGCCGAGGTGCCGACGCCGCTGAGCAGGTGGGCGATCACGTCGGCCGCGCCGTAGGTCGTCTGTCCGGGTGCGAGGAAGCGCGCGATCTGCGCGAGGTCGTCGCCGGCCGTGACGATGCCCACCTCGGCCGAGGCGCCGCGCACCTGCGGGTGGCCGGCGTTGGCCATCAGGCCGTTGCACACGCACTTGCGCCCGACGGTCTCGGCGACGTTGCCGCCCTTCGACACGTAGGCGTGCACCGGCTCCGACGGGCAGCGGTAGCCGAGCGAACCGTCGGCCCCGCGATAGACCTCGCGGAGGTATCCGAGGTCGCAGACGCGGCGGCGCGCCTCGTAGACGTCGCGGGCCGACATGGTGCCGTCGAGCTGCGCGACCTTGAACGGAAATGACGTGGGCGACGCCAGTGGGTCGGTGTACACCCGGATCGTCCCGTCGATGGCCTTGTCGAGCAGCGCACGCTTGTAGTCGGCGCGCAACCCCGATTCCTCGCAGAAGGCAAAGGCCGTCCCGACCTGGATGCCCGCGGCGCCGGCGGCGAGGCACTCCTGCAGCTTCGCGGCGGTTCCCCATCCACCAGCCATCCAGAACGGCCGGCCGAGTGCCGCCATCTTCTCGAGGTCCACGACGTCGCGCTCGCCGTAGATCGGCTCACCGTCGTCGTTGAACGTGGGCTTGCCGCGGGGCGGAGCGTTGTGCCCGCCGGCAGTCGGCCCCTCGACGACGAAGCCATCGACGTAGCCGTTCGCGCGCTTGATCAGGGTCTGGCCGAGGAGGCTCGACGAGATGATGGCCAGGAACTGGGGTCGTGGGAGGGGCGCGAGGTCGTGCTCCATGTACTCGCGCGGATCGAACACCACGGCGGCAGCCTCGTCGTCCGCGCTGCTGCCGACGACGTGAATCGGGTAGGTGGCCAACTCGTGATTGGCGAGGCGGTCGAGCGCGCCGGGCACTTTCATCGGGATGCCCGCGCCCATCAGCACGTAGTCGACGCCGGCGAGCATCGCGCCGTAGAACGAGGGCAGGTGCGGAATCTGGATCTTCTCGAGGTAGTTGATGCCGACGAGGCCGTCGTGCCCGTCGCGCGCCAGCCACACCTCCACGAAGTTGCCGACGACGATGAGCTCGATCAGTGACCGCGGCGAGTCGACGGTCCTCAGGGGCAGGGGTTTGTACGGACGCCCGGCCGCCTTGCCGCCTGGCACGTAGTAGGTGTCCCAGACGCGCTGGGCCATGGCGCGGAACGGAAAGCGATCCATCGCCCGGCGCATGTGGCCACCCGGGTCGCCATCCTGCAGGCGGCGCGCGAGCATCTGGTCGAGCGCGGTGCCCGACACGACGCCGAGTTGACCGCACTGGGACACGGCGCGGGCCAGTACCCAGTTCGAGACCGCGACGCCCATGCCCCCCTGAATCACCACCGGTCGCTGCTTCATGGCAGGGCGAGTCTGCCAAAGATCCGTGACGATGACCAGTAACCGTACACATATCTGACACTTGGGGCGAATCACCAGGCGTCTGACGCTCCTCGGCCCCTGAGCCGCCCGCCCCAGAATTCTCGCGGGACATTCGGGTCAATTGGGGTCTGACCCCAATTGGCAGAAAACTTGGGTACGAAGGGCCTCTTTCGCATCCGCGCGGGGTCACGGCGTGGGGTGACACCGGGCTACGGACGCCAGCGCGCGCGGCCCGGCGGACCCGCGTTGCACACGCCGGGCGCAGGCGCATCTCGTTCAGGCACCGCCGGATGGCGCATGCGCTGCAGCCAACGTCCTCGCGCGGCGTCCGAGGCGACGCCGCGCGTTGTCGCGGTGACGCCTGGGGATGATGAGGGTCTGACCCTAATTCTGGCCGTAGTAGGCGGTGGGGCCGTGTTTGCGGAGGTAGTGGGCGTCGATCAGGGTCAGTGACGGGGGCGCAGCGGCGGGATCGAGGCGCAGCGTCGCGGCCGCCAGGCGCGCGACGAACTCGAGGACGCGCGCGGTCTCGACGGCGGCCGCCGGCGTGGCGCCCCACGTGAACGGTCCATGGTTCGCCACCAGCACGGCCGGCACCTCGCGCGGATCGATCCCGGATCGCGCAAACGCCTCGAGGATCACCAGGCCGGTCTGCCGCTCGTACTCGTGCGCGATCTCGTCATCGGTCATGGGACGGGTGACGGGCACGTCGCCGCGGAAGTAGTCGGCGTGCGTCGTGCCGAGGCACGGGATGGCCATCCGCGCCTGGGCGAACGACGTCGCCACCTCGGCGTGTGTATGCGTGACGCCCCCGCACCTGAACGCCCGACACAACTCGAGGTGCGTCGGCGTGTCGGACGATGGCCGCAGGCGTCCGTCGAGCACCGCGCCAGTCTCGAGCGACACCACGACGATGTGCGCCGGCGTCAGCGCGTCATACGCCACGCCACTGGGCTTGATCGCCAGGACACCCGCCTCGTGGTCGGCGCCAGAGACGTTCCCGAACGTGCCGAACACGAGGCCGCTGGCCGCGAGTTCGAGGTTGGCCTGGCAGACGCGTTCGCGCAACGCCGCGGCCAGCATCACGCCGCTCCACCGCGCTGCGCGGCAACGACCCGCTCGCGGAGGTCGAGCAGCCGCTTCATCACGGTCGGCAGCGCCGCCCGCGCGCCCGCGACCGCGCCGAAGACGTCGTGCATCTCGCGATAGACGCCATACAGTTCGTCGTAGACCGCGCGGGCACCGTCGCGCGGCGTGAACGTCCGCGACCCGTCGTGCACCATCGCCGCCTGCGCCTCGTCGAATCCGGGAAACACGCCCGCCGCCACCGCGGCCGACACGGCCGAGCCGAGCGCCGGCGTCTGCGGCGATCCCGCCGTGAGCATCGGATGCCCGAGCACGTCGGCGTAAATCTGCATGAACAGATCGTTCTTCTCGGCGATGCCGCCGCAGCACACGACGCGATCGATCGGGATGCCCCGCTCGACGAGCCGCTCGACGATGGCGCGGGCGCCGAACGCGGTCGCCTCGATCAGCGCGCGGTAGATCTCGGCCCGCGACGTGTGCAGCGTCTGCCCGACGAGCAGCCCCGCCAGGCGGGGATCGACGAGGATCGTGCGGTTGCCGTTGTTCCAGTCGAGCGCCACGAGCCCCGACTGCCCAGGTGCGAGCGCGGCGGCCTCGCGCGTCAGGTGATCGTGCAGCGACGCGTCGCCCTCGCACACGCCTTCGACCCACCACTTGAGGAGGTCGCCCACGGCCGACTGCCCCGCCTCGATGCCGAGGAAGCCCGGCAGGATGGACCCGTCGACGATGCCGCAGATCCCCGGGATGTCGGGCACGTGGTCGCCGGCCGGGGCGATGGCGCAATCGCAGGTCGAGGTGCCGATGATCTTCACCAGCGTGCCGACCCGGATGCCCGCCCCGATGGCGCCGTAGTGGGCGTCGAACGCGCCGACCGCGACGACGGTCTCGGCGCTCAGTCCGAGGCGCCCGGCCCACGCGGCGCACAAGGTGCCCGCGGGCCGATCGGGGGGATGCGCGACGTCGAAGAGCCTGGGCCGCAGGGCGGCGAGCCGCGGGTCGAGCCGCGCGAGGAACGCGTGGTCGGGCAGGCCGCCCCACGCCGGCGAGTACAGCGCCTTGTGGCCCGCCGCGCACACGCCGCGGACGATGGCGCGCGTGTCGCGCACGCCGGTGAGCACGGCGGGAATGTAGTCGGCGAGTTCGACCCAGCTTGCGGCCGCCTCGAAGACGTCGGGCGCCACCTCGAGGCAGCGCCAGATCTTCGACCAGAACCACTCCGATGAATAGGTGCCGCCGATGGGCGCCAGCAGGTGCGGTGCATGGGCGGCAGCCGTGGCGGTGATCGCGGCGGCCTGCGCGGCCCCGGTATGGTCCTTCCACAACCACGCCTGCGCGGCGGGATGTGCCTGCCACCGCGGATCGAGGGCGAGGGGACGACACGACGCGTCGATCGGCAAGGGCGTGGATCCGGTGGTGTCGACGCCGATGCCGACGACACGCTCGCGGGCAAAGCCGGGCCAGCCGGCGGCCTCGTCGAGTGCGCCGCACACGGCCACCTCGAGCCCGACGAGGTAGTCGCCGGGATGCTGCCGCGCCAGGTGGACGTCGTGGGGATCGAGCCAGACGCCCTGATCGCCCGACGGGTAGGGGCAGACGTGTGTGCCGGCGATGCGGCCGTCGCGCGTGTCGACGACGATGGCGCGGACGGAGGTGGTGCCGAAGTCGAGGCCGAGGGTGAAGGCGTGCCGCATGGGCGTGGCTCCGTGGACGCTCGTGGTGCAAGCGGTTACACGACTGCCGCGCAGCCTAGCGCCGCAGCGTTGTCGCGTCAAGCGTCTTCGCACGCTGGAACATGCGTCGCCTGGCGGCCACCGGCGACCAGGTGATCCTCGCGCGTCTTGCACCACAGGATGTAAGGGCTTACAATCGGCCTCCGTGTCAGCCGCCAGGCCCCGCCCATGACGCTCGATGACGTCGCCCGACGTGCCGGGGTCTCGACCGCGACCGTCTCGCGCGTGCTCAACGACGCGCCCTCGGTCAGGCCCGCGACGCGCTCGCGCGTCCTCAAGGCCGTCACCGACCTCAACTACCTCCCCAACGAACACGCCCGGACGCTGGCCGGCGGGCGTTCGCGTGTGCTCGGCCTGCTCGTCTCGAACATCGAGAACCCGTTCTTCCTCGACATCTACCACGCCCTCGAAGACGCCGCCCGCACGCTGGCCCACGAGGTCGTCGTCGCCAGCACCGGCTACGTCCCCGAGCATCTCGCGTCGAGCATCCAGCACATGCGCGCGCGCCGCCTCGCCGGGATCGCCGTCATCGTGTCTGAAATCGACGCCGACCTCGCCGGCCAGCTGGTGCACTCCGGCATGCCGACGGTGTTCTACGACGCCCCGCGCCTCGACCGCATGCCGCCCAACATCGCCGCCGACTACCGGACGGGGATGCATCGCTGCGTCGAGTACCTCCGCGGCCTCGGGCACCGCCGCCTGGCTTTCGTCGGTCACCACACGAGCCTCTACCCGCTCAACGCCCGGCAGGCGCACTTCGTCGAGATCGTCGCGAAGGCGCGCCCGGCCCTCGAGTACCGCATCGAAACCAGCGACGACAGCCCCGAGGGCGGACGCCTCGCCACCCGCGCGCTGCTCGCCTCGGGCTTCAGGCCGACGGCTATCGTGTGCGTCAACGACTTCATGGCCATCGGGGTCGTCCGCGAACTGCTCGACCAGGGCCTGGGTGTGCCGCGCGACGTGTCGGTGACCGGCTTCGACAACATCGGCCTGAGCAGCTACACCAGCCCGCGGCTCACAACGCTCGACATTCCCCGCGCGCGCATCGGCACGACCATGTGCGACCTGCTCGTCCCCGAGGCCCCCGGGCACACGGGACGCCCCACCGACATCGTGATCACCCCGGAACTGATCGTCCGGGAATCGACCGGGGTGGCCCGGTCATGACACTGCGCCGACGCCACGACGTCGGGCGCTGGAGGACGCCATGAGCAAGATGGCCCTGGGCCTGATCGTCGGCAACCGCGGGTTCTTCCCCGATCATCTCTGCGAAACCGGACGCCGCACGATGATCGACGTGCTCACGCGCGAAGGCTTCGACATCGTCGCGCTCGAGCCCGCCGACACGAAATACGGCAGCGTGGAGTCGCTCGACGATGCCCGCACGTGCGCCGCGTTGTTCGCCCGCGAACGCGAGCGGCTCGCCGGCGTCGTGGTGACCCTGCCGAACTTCGGCGACGAACGCGCGATCGCCAACGTGTTGCGCTGGGCCGATCTCGGCGTCCCGGTGCTCGTGCAGGCCTTCCCCGACGACGCCGCGAAGATGCTGATTGCCGATCGGCGAGACGCGTTCTGCGGCAAGATGTCGGCCTGCAACAACCTGCTGCAGTACGGCATCAAGTTCTCGCTCACGCGCACGCACACCGTCGACCCGACGTCGGCCGAGTTCGCGGCAGACCTGCAGCAGTTTGCGGCGACGTGCCGCGTCGTGCGGGGCTTGCGCCATGCCAGGTTCGGTGCGCTGGGCGCGCGCCCCACCGCGTTCAACACCGTGCGCTACAGCGAAAAACTGCTCGAACGCAGCGGCATCAGCGTCGAGACGCTCGACCTGTCGGAACTGTTCGGCCGCGCCACGGCCCTGCCCGCCTCAGACGCGCGCCTGGCGGCCAAGCTCGCCGGCATCCGCGGCTACGTGCCCACGGCCGACACGCCGGCCGACGCGCTCGACAAGATGGCGCGCCTCGGCGTCGTGATCGATGCGTGGATGGCCGACACGGGCCTGGTGGCGACCGCGTTGCAGTGCTGGACCGCCATGGAGGAGTTCTACGGCGTCGTGCCCTGCACGCTGATGAGCATGATGAGCAACTCGCTCGCGCCGTCGGCGTGCGAAACCGACATCGCCGGCGTCGTGGCGATGTATGCGCTGCGCCTGGCGAGCGAGTCACCGGCCGCGCTGGTCGACTGGAACAACAACTACGCCGACGACCCCGACAAGGGCGTGGTCTTCCACTGCTCGAACCTGCCGAAGGACATCTTCACGCCCGGGGCCGTGATGAGCTACCAGGCCATCATCGCGGGGACGGTCGGCAAGGCGAGCACCTACGGCACGGTCGAAGGCCGGGTGAAGGCGAGCCCGTTCACCTACTGCCGCGTCTCGACCGACGACCTCAACGGACGCATTGCCGCGTACGTCGGCGAAGGCGACCTCACCGATGACCGGCTCATCACGTTCGGCGGCTACGGCGTCGTGCAGATCCCGCGCTTCCAGCACCTGCTGCGGTTCATCTGCGAGCGCGGGTTCGAGCATCACGTGGCGATGACGCTGTCGCGCCGCTCTGCCGCCGTGCACGAGGCGCTGTCGAAGTACCTCGGGTGGGACGTCTACCTGCACGCCTGACGCCCGGGCCGGGCCGCCAGCGTGGGGCCCGGCCGAGTCCCCGCCCGACCGCACGACCCGCATTTCCCGGAGGCTCCATCCATGCGCACTCGCGTTCTCGCCTCGCCGTTCCTGGCCCTCGTCGTCGCGCTGGCCGCGTGCACGACGCCTCCGCCACCCGACCGCGCCGTTCCGGCGCAGAAAGCGAGCCCTGCCGTGACCCGTTCGCCCTTCGGCACGCTGCCAGACGGCACGGCCGTCGAACTCTTCACCTTCTCGAACGCCAACGGGATCGAGGTCCGCGCGATCACCTACGGCGGGATCATCGTCTCGCTGCGTACCCCCGATCGCGCTGGCACGCTCGACGACATCGTGCTCGGCTTCGATTCGCTCGACCGCTATGTGGCCGATTCGCCGTACTTCGGGGCGCTCATCGGCCGCTATGGCAACCGCATTGCCAGGGGGCAGTTCGCCCTCGACGGCAAGACGTACACGCTGGCGCGCAACAACGGTCCCAACGCCCTGCACGGCGGGCCGAAGGGTTTTCACGCCGTGGTGTGGAGTGGTGAACCGTTCACCGACGCGCGTGGTACGGGCGTGGTCTTCAGCTACACGAGCCGCGACGGCGAAGAAGGCTATCCGGGCACGCTGCACGTGAAGGTCACGTACCTGCTCGACGACCGCAACCGGCTCTCGTTCATCTACGAGGCGACCACCGACGCGCCGACGCCCGTGAACCTGACGCAGCACAGCTACTTCAACCTGGCCGGACACGACGCCGGCGACATCCTCGGGCACGAGTTGCAGTTGAACGCCTCGCGCTACACGCCCGTCGACGCCACGCTGATTCCGACCGGCGCACTGGCACCGGTCGAGGGCACGCCACTCGACTTCCGGACCCCGACCGCCATCGGCGCGCGGATTGCCTCGACCGACGAGCAGATCGTGCGGGGGAAGGGCTACGACCACAACTTCGTGATCGACGCCGGCCAAGGCGAGCTGCCGGTGGCCGCGCGCCTCTACGAGCCCCGGACGGGCCGGACGCTCGAGGTCTCGACGTCGGAACCGGGCATCCAGTTCTACAGCGGCAACTTCCTCGATGGCACGCTCAGGGGCAAGGGCGGGGTCGTCTACGCCCAGCGCACGGGCCTGTGCCTCGAGACACAGCACTTCCCCGACTCGCCCAACCAGCCGTCGTTCCCGGGCACGATCCTGCGACCGGGGACGACGCTGCGGTCGACCACCGTCCTGACGTTCGGCGCCCGGCCGTAGGTCGCGTCGGGTACGGTCAGGGGTGACTTGAGCTGGGCTATTGCCCTCGGGGGTGGCGGCGTCCCATAATCCGCCACCACCCCAGGCTCATGCTGCGCTCGCTGCTCGCCCTGCTCGGCTACCTCGCGCTCGCCATCACGCTGACATGGCCGCTGGCTCGTGATCTGGGCGGCCAACTGCCGGGCGACCCCGCCGGCGACACCGGCGTCTACGTCTGGAACATCTGGCACGTCAGCCACGAGTTGCACAACGGCCGCTCGCCGCTGAAGACCGAACGTATCTTCGCCGCCACGGGCACCGCCGACCTGTCGCAGCACAACACGACGCTGGCCCCGGCCATCGCCGCGGCACCGTTTGTCGAGCATTTCGGCGTCGTGACGACTTTCAATGTGGTCTACCTCGGCCTGCTGGCGGGCTGCGGCTTCGGCGTCTACCTGCTGAGCCACTACCTCACGCGGCGGCCCGTCGAGTCGTGGCTGGCCGGGGCCCTCACGGCGGCATCGCCCTGTGTGCTGGCCCGCAGCACCGAGCACCTGAGCCTCATGGCGCTCGGCGTCATCCCGGTCTTCATCTACGCGTGGCTGCGCATGCTCGACGCGCAGCGGTGGCTCTGGGCCGTCACGGCGGGCGTCCTGATGGCCGTCGCCGCCTATTGCGATCCCTACCTGGCGATCTACTGCGCCATGCTCGCGACGCTGCTCCTGGCCGCGCACCTGGGACGAGTGACCACAACGCCTCGGCCGTTCCTTGGCTTCGGCGGAGATCGCCTGCGCATCCTCGACGGCCTGCTGGTGGCCCTGGCGGCCGTGGTCGTGAGCATCCTCGCCACCGGCGGCTGGCAGGCGACGATCCTGGGCGTGCGTGTCGTGGCACACACGCTCTACACGCCCGTCCTGGCAATCACCCTGCTGACGGCCCTGCGGCTGACCTGGTGGAAGCACCCGCGCCTCGATCTCGTCGCCGGCATGCGCGTCTGGCGCTTGGCGGGCCTGGTGACCACGAGCGCGGTCACGGGCATCGTGGTGCTGCTGCCGTGGCTCCTGGCGCTGGCCGAGCGCATCAGCGCCGGGCGCATGGCCGCACCACCGACCTACTGGCGCAGCAGTCCGCCCGGGGTCGACCTGGCCGCCTTCGTGGCGCCGAGTGCGCTGCACCCGCTGTGGGGCGAGCCGGTACGCAACTGGCTCGAGCGGCTGCACCCCGCAGGGTTTGCCGAGTTCACGCCGTCGCTGTCGCTCGCCGCGTTTCTCCTGATCGCCGCAGCCGTGGTGGCGCGCCTGCGCTTGCCACGCCGCTGGATGCTGGTGACGCTGGCCTCGATGGCCTGCGCGCTCGGCCCGTTCGTGCACGTCTGGGGTGTCAACACCTACATCCCCGGGCCGTGGGCCCTGCTGCGCTACGTGCCGATCATCGAGTGGGCCCGATCGCCCTCGCGCTTCGCCCTGGTCGCGGCGATCGGCGTGGGCGTGCTCTGCGCCCACGCGCTCGTGGCGCTGCGCGACCGCCTGCGTCCCGATGCGCGCCGGGCCCTGGTGGCGGTGGTCGTCCTCGTGGCCGCGGTCGAGTTCTGGCCGGCGGCGCGGCCGCTGCACGCCGTCAGCATTCCCTCGATCATCGACACGATCGCCGCAGACCCGAACCCGGCCGCGACCGTGCTCGAGCTGCCGGTGGGCATGCGCGACGGCACCTCGTCGATCGGCGATTTCAGCGCACGCACGCAGTACTTCCAGACGTGGCACGGCAAGCGCCTGATCGGCGGCTACCTCTCGCGGATCTCGGAACGCCGCAAGGTAGCAGCCCGCGACATGCCCATCCTGTCGGCGCTGCTGACGCTCAGCGAGGGCGGTCGGCTCGACGATGCCCATCGGCGGCGCGCGATGGGTCGGCGTGAGATTTTCCTCGGCCGCACCGGCCTGCGGTACGTGGTCATCGACACGAAGCGGTGCTCGCCGGCCCTCCGCCGGTTCGCCGACGAATTGCTCGAGCTCGAGCCGCTTGCGGCCGACCAGGGCTACGAGCTCTACCGTGTCACGCCTGCCGCCGAACGGCGCATCCAGCCGGTCACATCGAGTGCCCAGATCCAGGGCACTCCCGTGCTACGGTAGGTTCGCCAGCTGCGAACCGCGTTCGGTCGCGCCTCGTCTGACCTGAGACTTCGGAGGACACAGGTCGTGCGCGCACGTTTCCCCCTTGCCGTACTTTCGTCACTCGTCCTGCTCGTCACGGCCGGCCTGGCCGGCTGCAACGACTCGTCAACCTCACCCTCGTCGCCGCTGCGCGACGAGTTCGTCCTCGCGCCTGGAGGCACGGCTACCGTGTCTGACGGCTCGGCGCGCATCACCTTCACCGAGGTCGCCGGCGACTCGCGGTGCCCGGGTGATGCGGTCTGCATCCTGGGCGGCGACGCCATCGTCCGCATCGCGGTCACGACGGCAACTCGCCGTGCAACCCACGACCTGCACACCGGCTCGATGGCACCCGTGACGCATGACGAGCTCACCATCACGCTGGTCGAGCTGATGCCGTACCCGTTCTCGTCGCGCCCGTTCACCCCCGACGCCTACCGTGCCACGCTGCGCGTGACGCGCCCGTGACCGCCGCGCGTCGCGACCAACGCGAGACGCATGGACGCGGCGCCACCGGTAATCCCCCCAACCGGTTCGACCGCCTGCACATGGCGGTCGAACCAGGAGGCCTCGCCGATGACGACAGCGACCGGCGCGTCGTCGCCACCGAGTACTACCGCGACACGTCGCGCTCGGTGATCTCGCACAACGACAGCCCCGACATCCCGTTCGAGGTGAGCCTCAACCCCTACCGGGGCTGCGAGCACGGGTGCGTGTACTGCTATGCGCGCCCGTCGCACGAGTACCTGGGCCTCTCGGCGGGCCTCGACTTCGAGACGAAGCTGTTCGTGAAGGAACGGGCGCCCGACCTGCTGCGCGCCGAGATTGCCCATCGCCGCTGGGTGCCGCGCGAACTGGTGCTCTCGGGCGTGACCGATGCCTACCAGCCCATCGAACGCACGCTGCGGCTGACGCGCGCGTGCCTCGAGGTGCTGCGCGACGCCCGGCACCCCGTGTCGGTCGTCACCAAGAACGCACTCGTGACGCGCGACATCGACCTGCTGGCCGACCTGGCCGGGCGAGGGGCGGCAACGGTCGCGATCTCGGTCACGACGCTCGACGACGACCTGCGGCGAACGATGGAGCCGCGGACGCCGACCGCCGACATGCGTCTCGACGCCATCGCGCGCCTGACCGAGGCGGGCATCCCGACCGGGGTCATGGTGGCGCCCATCATCCCCGGGTTGACCGATCACGAGATTCCGCGCATCGTGGCGCGGGCGGCCGACGCTGGCGCGAGGTTTGCGAGCTACACGGTCGTGCGGCTGCCACTGGCCGTGAAGGACGTGTTCGGCGCGTGGGCGGGCACACACTACCCCGATCGCGCGAACAAGGTTCTCAACCAGGTGCGCGCGGTGCGCGGCGGGGTGCTCAACGACCCGCGCTTCGGGCACCGCATGCACGGCAGCGGCCCGGTGGCCGACGTGATCCGCGCGCTGTTCCAGTCGGCATGCGTCCGGTCTGGCCTGACGGGGCCGGCGCCGACGCCGAGCGCCGCGCACTTCAGGCGACCATCCGACCAGCGGTCGCTGTTCGACGACGACGTCCGGTAGGCGCGCCGAGCGCCTCGGCCTCGTGGGAAGGAAGGCATCGATGCACGAGAACGCCATGGCGCACATGTTCGTCGTCCTGCTCACCGAACTGCGCCGGCTCGAGGCGATGGGCTGGAACGCAATGTCGCAGGTCCTCGACGACGACGCCTTCGCGTACCGGTTCGACGAGGAATCGAACAACCTGATCGTGCTGGTACGGCACCTGACGGGGCACATGCGCTCGCGGTTCACCGACTTCCTGTACACCGATGGCGAGAAGCCGTGGCGCGATCGCAACAGCGAGTTCGATCACACGGTGCGGATGACCCGCGACGAGGTGCTCGCCGAGTGGCGTTCGGGGTGGGAGTGCATGTTCACCGCCCTGCGTCCCCTCACCTGGCGTGACATGGAGCGCACGATCGTCGTCCGTGGCGAGCCCTACACGATCTTCGACATGCTGACGCGGCAGATCGGGCACTACGGCGTGCACGTGGGGCAGGTGGTGATGTTGTCGAAGCACCTGACGCGCGATCGGTGGGTGACGCTGTCGTTGCCGCGCGGCGTGACCGAAGCCGGGCCCTTCTACGGCCGCGGGCTCGGGGCGTGGTGAGACCGCACGGCATTTGTCGTCACCCGCCGATTCGTCTATAGTCTCGCCGCTGCACAACTGTCTGCCGACGCCTCCCCGTTCGTCGCTCACCAGGTGCCCCCGTGCCGGATTTCGACGCCTCCCTGCCGCCCTACGTCCGCGCTCGACTGGACGTCGACCCCGAACTGCCGGATCTCGTGACCGACGACGAGCCCGGACCCGCT